>JAXDCU010000231.1:0-4808 GCA_034677645.1 Verrucomicrobiia bacterium | reverse complement strand
GTCGAGTGTCAGTGCTGCGCTCGTTCCCCAATTGAGCTGCATCGCGGGTAGGTCGGGGTAATCAAAACTCTCGTCAACAAGAACTTGGGCGTTGCTGATTTGCAGCAATCCAACCGCAAGGGCTCCGCACGCGAGAAACACTGTAACTTTCTTCATAGCGATTCTGTTTTGCTTTGGCTTTTCCAGCGAACTTAACTGGCGCAGTTTTGCAAATCCATGGCTTTGCCGTCAAGCACAAAGAAAGGCAAAACTGCTCGGCGATAATTTTCCGAAAACGCGAAAGAAGCGTGTCTGGATGCGACCTTTTTTTGAGAATGAGCCATTGTGTCTATAGCTGATCCAGGATGGCCGCGCGTTTGCCGTTCCAAGCCAAGACACCATTCATCTCAGATTCCCGTCCCTTGGAAGAGGCGACCAGTCCCCACGCTGACTGGCGCGCGCCGTCATCCCTCAGTCACGCGTCGCAGTCAGGTAGCGGCTCAGGAGTTCAATGTTGCGAACGAACGTCCTTGTCCGAATCACACGCTTGGTCTTGTCGTTGGCGGGGTGATATTTCAGTCCGCCGTCTTCTACCCAGCGGCCGCGGGCATCCTGCGCCGCCAACACCGTTTTCACTTGCCTTTCCAGCGCAGCGTTCGCTTTCGGGGGCTTCTTGCTGCTCGCTGACGCGAGTTGGCCGGAAGAGAGGGATTGGAGTCTTTGCAATCCCCGTGTGATTGATTCTGTGTCGTCCGGGACCTTGAACGCATAGTGCGTTGGCGCGTCTCGATCCTCATAAGTGAGCTCGTAGTCCTTGGTGAAATATAGCGGCTTGTTCGAGCGCAGCTCATAGAACCGCGCAAGCCGTCCGTCTGGCAGGCGAGAGCGGCGCAGGTACTCGATTGCGCGTGGGATTGGTTCGATGTACTTGCGTTGGCCGGTCTCAGTGTAGAGGCGGAGGAGCGTGTTCATAGCGTTTTGCGACTCGCCGCCGGTGACTGCCGGCGGTTCGAACTTGCGAGCCCAGGCTGGGTGCATGTCAAAGTCGTATTGCTGAGCCCAGGCAGGTTGCGGGTCGGGCATCTGGGCGAGCAAGAGGAAGTCGCCGGCCCTCGCCGCCGCGGTTCGGCAGCGCGCGGCGAGATCGCTCAGATCGTTTTCTGGGGCGGGCGGACCGTAAACGCGATCCGCTTCGAACATTGTGTCGATAGTCGAGCCCAGCGCGTTGTCATTGAGTGTGTAGCACCTCCGGTACTGGCCGTTGCCCGGCCATGTCCGCGACCATGAATCGGGATAGGAAGCTCTCTTGACTGGGTGGCGATCGGGCTCAGGAAACCGGTCGTAGCCTTGCGGCCAGGCGCCATTCGGGTACTGGGCGCGGAGCAGATGATCGAGGGCGTATTGGACGCACTCGTGGATTCTTGTGTCTTTGCGTTCCAGAGCGCCATCGACGCGGATGAGGAACCGAAGCGCAGCCTGTGTGTTGTCGTCATCGAGTGTTGTGACGTTCCTGCCTGTCGATTTGCCGCCTTGACGGAAAGCGAACTTGTTGCGTTGCGCGGGATCGAACTCGACGAAGTAGGTCCACCCACCAGACTCGAGTTGGCCAAGGACGAGCCCATGCGCCGTCTCGCGGGCGGTTTCCAGGTAGAACTGGTCGCGAGTGGCTTCGTACGCCGCCAGAATCGCGAAGCCGACCGAGGGTGTGCCTGGTTGTTGCACCCAGCCGCGCGTCGCGCTGGCCACCCCTTCGCCTTCACGCAGCGACAGGTCTTCGCTGTATTGCCAAACGTACGTGCCCTGAACCGCGACTTCCCTGGCAAAGAATTCAACGGCGCGGCGCAGACCCTTGGCCGCCCGGTCGCGCAGTGACTCCGCGCTGGACGGGGCGTCGCCGGCGTGGACAAGGCACGATAGCATCACGACACCCGCCACGAGGATTAGCCGCGTCATCGTCATCGCTTTGGTTCCGTTGTTCCAACCTTCGCGCCGGCTCCACCGGTTTTGGCGGCTACGGGTCGCGGACGAAACGGTAACGCCCAGTTGTTTCGCGCCAGCGCTCGCAATTCCGCCACTGTTTTCGAGTGCGTGGGATCGTCAGCCAGATTCCGTGTTTCGCCGGGGTCTTGTTGGCAGTCATAGAGCTGGGTCCCTCGCTTGCCATCGTCCCACTCCGTGTAACGCCAACGTTCCGTGCGAACGCTGTAACCCGCGAAAGTACCGCGCCAGACCTGAGTAAACGCGGGCTTGTTCCAGTCCGCGGCAGGATTGTCGAGCAATGGTCTGAGGCTCTGACCGTGGAGTTTGTGGGCCGGGGAAAGTCCACACAGGTCGGCGAGGGTGGGGTAGATGTCGAGCAATTCGACGGTGCGTTGGCTGGATAGCGCTCTGGCCTTTTGCGTTGGGGAAGCCATGATAAGCGGGACGCGCGCGGAGTTCTCGAACAGGCTTTGCTTCTTCCACAAGCCTAGTTCGCCGATGTGATAGCCATTGTCGCTCCAGAACACGACGATGGTCTTGTCTGACAACTTGAGGCGGTCGAGAGCTTTGAGCAGGCGGCCCACCTGTGCATCCACGAAGGCGATTGACGCCAAGTAGGCTTGCTTGGCTTCACGTGCCTGCGTCTCCGTGACGCCGAACCAGGGCCAAGGAGTCGTCGATGCCAGTGAAGGCGGGGGAACCGTCTCGCGGAGACCAGCGGGGATTTCCGGCATCCGCGCCTGTGCGAGCGTGATTTGGTCAAAGTAAGCTTTTGGCGCCACGTATGGGCAATGCGGACGGTAGAAGCCACATGCGATGAAGAAGGGTTTGTCCTGGTTTTCTTCGAGCAGTTTGATGGTCTCCGTCGCTCCGATGCCATCTGTCTGCTCCTCGTCGGCGCCTTCCGCCTTGAGGAAGCTCAGCGAACTGCCCAGGCCACGACTTGGGGTGTAATTGGTCAGTTTGTTTTCCTCGTCTTTGTCGCGTCCACGCGGGTTAACGGTTTTGTGCCACGACGGCGGGTCGTCAAGTCCGCTTGTGCCGATGTCGCCCGGCACGCCGTAGTGATAAATCTTGCCCACTCGTGCCGTGAAATAGCCGTTTGTGCGGAACAACTGCGGGAGCGTGACCACCTCGGGCATGACGGTGCGGAAGTGCTTCTTCAGATCGAACACTTGGGTCGTGTCGGGGCGTAGCCCTGTCAGGAGTGACGTGCGGCTGGGACTGCACAACGGAAACTGACAGTACGCGCGGTCGAAGAGCGTGCCGCGTGCCGCCAGGCGATCGATGTTCGGCGTCCTGACCATTTGATCGCCGTAGCAACCGAGGCTGCAATTCATGTCGTCGGTGGCGATGAACAGAACGTTGGGTCTTGGCGACGCGGCAAAGGCAGCGACGCCGGCGAGCACACATACGACCAGAGCGCGAAGGAGTGACTTCATGTTTGTTCGAAAGACTTGTCCATGGCGCAAACTTCGCAAACAGGCCTGCAATGACAACAAAGCGCCGTGGAATGGTCTGGTGCTTTCAGGTTCCGATGACTTCGACAAGCCCCGACTTGTCCGCGTGGGCACGGAGCCGCGCGTCGAATGTGACGACGCGGCCCGAGTTGCGCCGCGCCGCTTCAGCCAACCAGGCGTCATTTACCTGCTGATGACCAATGACCCGCTCGTAGATTACCGGCGCGTCCGCTGGTGGGGACGCCCAAAAGCGGTGCCCCTTCAGGCGCGTCCACCGTCGCAACATGGCTGCCGCCTCACGTGGAGAGACGGAGTCCGGCGTGTAGGCTGGATTTGACGACAGCCGAACGAAACTGAGCTGGGTAAAAGCACAAGTGGCCCATCCTTCCGATGCGTTGGCCGCAAACCACGCGTGTGCCTCGGCGTGGTGCTGGTGCGTGGGCCACGCCAGGGCCAGCAACACATTGGCATCGAGCAACGCAACGCTCATATAGCGTCCTCCGCCAGCAAGTCGCGCGCGCGGCCACTCGGAATGACAGGCGCGTCCTTGGACACCTTGAACACTGGCAAGCCGCGGATTTGAACGGTTTCGACTGAAGCGCGGAGCCCACGCCGGGCCAGGTGCGAGAGCACCTTGCCGAGTTTCTTGCCCGATGCCTCGGCTTGAACCTTCGCGGCCTCGAACACGTCATCGTCTATTGTCAAAGTCGTTCGCACTACTATGATACGGTGATACATACATACAATGATGTCAAGCGCGATATCCTGAATCTCGCCTAAGCGCCTAAGCTCACCACGGAGTTCTCAGCGCGGCATAGCCGCAGCCGACCGATCCGGTTGAGAAGATCGCCAGGTTGCATCGCAGCCCCTTTCCCCACGCGCGCTGTATGCGGCGACTGCGTCGCCGGCTCAAGGTCATTACAACTATAGGATTCCAAAGCCGGTGAAGCTCCGCCAGCCGCGAGGATTCCGCAAGATAGTAGCACACTGTCCATGGCGCAGGCGCATTCGGGCTATGGCAAAACCGCGCCCAGTCTGGGCGGGAACTCAACTCCAGAGCACGAATGTCGGTCTTGCTTGCGCTTCCCATCTGGCGTCCAACGGGCGCAAGTCGAGCGCAACTCCATCGCGTCGGAACCGCGCTTCGACCCAGCCGACGGGGTCGCTGTCCTTGAAATTGTAAGCGAGTGCGGGGAGGTTGATCAGGGCGAGGTTCTGACGACGGTCGATGCGCCAGACATGCGAGTGTCCGTAGAAGATGGCTTTGACATGACGATGCGGACTGAGCAGCGCGAATAGTCTGTCGGCGTCGAGCAAATCCCCGTCGCCATCGCGGAGGCTGTGGTGGAAGAACAGGACGACGGGCCGGTCGCTGATTGTCGAGAGGTA
>JAXDCU010000230.1:0-3927 GCA_034677645.1 Verrucomicrobiia bacterium | reverse complement strand
TGAATCTACTTGTGAATCCGCTTGCTCCCGAGAACGACTATTGAACTTCAGCTTGAGCGTGCAACGAGGGGGACTCGCCGCCGTATTGACCGTCTCGGTCAGCTTGCCGGCTTATCAGTAGCGGCGTATCCACCCGGCGCGCGGCGTCGGCTATGATACCGGGCGCACCCCAGTGGCCTCCCATTCCAGCGGCCTGGAAAAGAGGCGTGTCTCAACATCGGAGGTGGAGAGGTGGAAAGAAGAAGCTTCCTGAAGTGCCTGGCGTCGGCCGCCACATGCTCCGCCGCTGCCTCGTCGCCTCTAGAGGAGGGGCCTGCGGTCACGGGCGAACAACCGCACACGCTTCCTCGTCGGCAGCTCGGCAGGACAGGAGTAACCGTCAGCGTGTTGGCGCTGGGCGGCGTTGCTGGGATGCAGCGTCCCCCCGCCAAGGACCACGATCCCGTCGCACGGGCGGAAGCTGCCCTCGAACTGGGGATCTCCTATTTCGATACGGCTCCCGCCTACAACAATGGCCAGTCGGAACGCAACTACGGTGAGGTGGTGGCGCGGCGCCGCAAGGAGATCTTCCTTGCCACCAAGACCGGGGACCGGACCCACGACGGCACGATGCGGAGTGTTGAGCAGAGCCTCGACCGTCTCCGCACCGATCACGTGGATTTGCTCCAGATCCATGGCGCGAATCGAACGGAGGACATCGCAGCGTGGGGCAAGCCCGGCGGAGTGCTGGCAGCGCTCGACAAACTCCGCGACCAGAAGGTGACCCGGTTCATCGGCGTCACGGGCCACGAGAGTGCCGAGTTGATGCGACGGGCGATCGAGCTGTACGATTTCGACACGATCCTGACCACGTTCAATCCGGTCGCGCGGCGGCGACCCTTCCAAGAGTTGGTCCTTCCGTTGGCCACGGAGAGAAAGATGGGAATCCTCGCCATGAAGGTCATGGGCGGTGGATTCGGGTCGTTGGCCACGGGCAACCCGGCAAAGAACACGGGTACCTGGTACCACGATGAAGCGCCCCAGCAGGCGGATTCGCAAGTACTCATTCGTTACGCGCTCGGCCTTCCCATCTCCGTCGCCGTGGTTGGAATGGCGTCCGTCGAACAACTCCGGTCCAATCTCGCTGCGGCGTGTGAATTGGCGCCGCTCGACCGGGCCGAACGGGAACAACTGGAACGGGCCATGGCTTGAGGTCCACCGGCAATGAGAAGCATGGACTTCCTGGCCCCGACCTTTGGACGATCACGAGCTACAGAGCCGGGACATGCCGTCCGCCTGCCGGTAGTCAACGCCGCGGTGAAGCGGGCGCGAGCGGGCTTGCCGGTCGGCTGTCACGTCGAGCACGTCAACTCGTTTGACTTGGTTTTCCGTACGACGCGAAGCGGCGCGGATCTGGTGACCGAGGCCGATTTCAATGCAGTTGGCCTACCTGGCGGCAGCCGGCCGAGCCGTGCCAGGCGTAGCACAGACGTGAAAGGGCCTGTGACATGACCTATCGGAGTCCGAGAGCTGTGCTCGACCGCCGCGATTTCGTGAAGATCGCCGCGGCGGCGAGCGCTACCGTCGCCCTGGCTAGAGCGCCGTGGTCGCAGCTGGCTGCTGCGGACCCCACGGCGCGACCCGCCTCGTCGCCGAGTTGGATCGACAAGCCGATGCGGTGGGCGCAACTCACGCTCGTCGAAGACGACCCGGGAAAATTCGACCTCGAGTTCTGGCTGGATTACTTCCGGCGGACGAAATCGGATGCCGTTTGCCTGAGCGCGGGTGGCTGCGTGGCGTACTACCCGACGGAGGTCCCGCTGCATCACCGCAGCGCATGGCTCGGCGACCGCGACGTGTTGGGCGACCTGGTTGCCGGTTGCCGCGAGCTCGGGATGGTCGTCATCGCGCGAACCGATCCGCACGCAACCTACGACGACGCGCGCGAAGCGCACCCGGATTGGATTGCCGTGGATAACGCCGGGAAGCCCCGCCGGCATTGGGCCTCGCCGGAGATGTGGGTGACCTGCGGTCTGGGCCCCTACAACTTCGAGTTCATGACCGAGGTGAAGAAGGAGATCATGGCCCGGTACCGGGTGGATGCGATCTTCATCAACCGCTGGGATGGTTCGGGGATGTGCTACTGCGAGCACTGCCGCAACAACTTCCGCGCCACCTCCGGGCACGAGCTGCCGCACACCAATGATCCGCAGGACCCTGCCCGGCGGGCCTACATCCTCTGGCGGCAGCAAAGGCTTTTTGACCTCTGGCGTCTGTGGGACGCCGAGGTCCGCAAGATCAATCCCGATTCCTGCGTCATTCCGAACACCGGGGGCGGCGCGACGAGTTCTCTCGATATGCAGCGAATCGGCGAGCTTGCTCCTACGCTGATGGCTGACCGGCAGGCCCGTCGCGGGCTATCGGCGCCCTGGGCCAACGGAAAGAACGGCAAGGAATACCGCGCCGCAATGGGTCGCAAGCCGATCATTGGCATCTTCAGCGTGGGCGTCGAGGAGCCATACCGGTGGAAGGACAGCGTGCAAAGCGAAGCGGAGATCCGCCTCTGGGTGGCCGACGGCGTGGCCAATGGCTTGCGTCCCTGGTTCACCAAGTTCTCCGGAGTGGTGCACGACCCGCGGTGGCTCAAGCCGGTCGAAGAAATCTACCGCCGTTACGCGGCCTGGGAGAAGTACCTGCGCAACGAGCGTCCTCTGGCCCGGGTCGGATTGGTCTATTCCCAGCAGACGGCCTGGTTCTGCGGCGCCAAGGAGGAGCACACGCTGGGCTGGTACCAGGCACTCGTTGAGGCGCGGATCCCCTTCGAAATGGTGCACGATCGCCTGCTCGACGGCGAACATCTCGATTCGCTGAAAACGCTCATCCTGCCCAATATCGTCGCGCTTTCGGATGCGCAGTGCGGGCAGCTCCGCGAGTTCGTCGCGAACGGCGGCAGCCTTATCGCCACGCACGAGACCAGCCTGTGCGACGAGTGGGGCGTGAGGCGGGCGGATTTCGGCCTGGCGGACCTCTTGGGGGTCGCATTCAAGGGGACGGTCGCCGGTCCGATGCAGAACTCGTATCTGCGACTGGAGTCCGACCCGGACACCGGCAAGCGGCACCCGCTTCTGGCGGGCCTTGACGACGCGCCCCGCATCATTAACGGCGTGCGTCGCGTCGAGGTGGCCGCGACTCGGCCGTATCCCAACCCTCCGCTGACGCTGATCCCCTCGTATCCTGATTTGCCGATGGAGAAGGTCTACCCCAGGGTGGCGAAAACCGACTCGCCCCAGGTCTTCGTTGGCGAGTTGGGCCCGTCCCGCGTGGTCTATTTCCCCTGGGATATTGACCGGACGTTCTGGGAGGTCCTCTCGGTAGACCATTTCAAGCTGCTCAGGAACGCCGTCGTGTGGGCGACCGACGAGGAGCAGCCGGTGACCGTCACCGGCCCCGGTGTGCTGGACGTGACCGTGTGGCAGCAGAAAGAGTCGCTCACGGTTCATCTGGTCAATCTCACCAACCCCATGATGATGAAGGGGCCCGTTCGCGAGTTGATCCCCCTGGGTGAGCAGAGGGTGCGGTTGAGGCTCCCGGATGGAAAGCGAGCCCGGAGCGTCCGGCTTCTGGCGGCCGATAAAGAACTGCCTGTTCGGCACTCCGGTGAGTCCGGTGGGGCCGCTGAGTTCGTGACCGTAACCGTGCCTTCCGTTCTGGACCATGAGGTGGTAGCGGTGGACGTGTAGACCCCGAGGGCATGCCAGCGGTGTCGGCGGCGTTGGCATTCTGAGCGCGAAACGGGAGAACAAGCGATGAACCTGGCGTACGCTTTCCTGGCAGCCTGGCTGGCGATCGGTCTGACCGGTGGCCTCGCCGCCGAATCCACCTCCAGCGAAAACCCGGCCGACCGCCTGCCGCCCCACATCAGCCGAGTCACCGGGTTTGGCGAGCGGG
>JAXDCU010000229.1:0-4117 GCA_034677645.1 Verrucomicrobiia bacterium | reverse complement strand
GGTCATCGACGGGTTCCACAGCCATCCGAACCCGTGAACAGCAGTCAAACAATCTCCCCCCTCCCCTTGATGACACTCGTGCAAATCCGAGTGCCACCACCCCAATTGTCCCGGCAGACTCAAACGGCTCGGGGACCGCTGCCACCCGAGAACCGAGGTCGGACGTCTCAGCCGGGGTCACATCTAATCATTTGACATTTGACGATATACTCGACTTTCGACTTGTGAGGCCCTTGGCCGACATTGGGCTGCATCAGTCTCTTACACTAGCAAAGCACCGGAAATGTCGAATGTTTAGATGTGACCCCATATTTAAGCAGAGGCGGCCGGGAATTGTTTCCCGGCCGCCGCGCAGACCAAGTAGCCACAAGCACGTGGTCCAACTAAGGCACCACGGCTCGGAAGAACTGGACTGGACCGTCCGCGATGTACAGAACCGGGCTCGATCCGATGGTGGCGTAACCGCTGTCCACCCTGTCCGAAGACTGAAGCACTGCCGCCGCTGACGTGGTCGTGAGACGGTAGCCGTCCGCCGGTGCGCTGTCGAAGTTCAGGCGGAGTGTCAGAGCGGCTGGGTCAACGATGGCACCGCTCATCACTTGGCCGATCTCAAGGTCGTCGAGAATGCGGTTGTAGAAGCGGACATCGTCGAGTCCACCGTGCAGCTTCTTCCAGTAATCGTCACGAGACTTGCCCAGCAGGACAGACATGCCGGCGGGCCAATACCAGGCACTGGCATTATAGCCGGTGGCATCGTAGGCGCCGTCGATGTAGATGGAAACGGACTCGCCAACGGCCTGGCTATAAGTCACGGTCACGTGATGCCATTTGCCGTCGTTGACGGTAGTAGCCGAGGAGAACGGATTGGCCTGACTGGGATTGGCCTGGAAGAAGATCGTCCCTGCTGTCGCGTAGAGGCCATCGTTGATGGCGATGATGGTGCCGCTGCCGCCGCCGCCGGTGTCGCGGCGGTCCAGCACCATGGCCGACTCGCTGCCTGTGCCGGGGAATTCGCTCACGCGCACCCAGAAGCAGATGGTGCCGGTCGTGGAATCGAGCTGGGGATAGCCGTTGACGACGATTTGGTTCCCACTGTTGGCGTCGAACTTCATCACGCCGGTGTGGGTTGTGGCGCCGTCGTTGTCGGTGGCCGCCCAGGTGGCGCCGTAGTTCTGGCCATGGACCGGGAACGTCGGCCTTTCGTTGGCCACAATGGCCGCGGCGGGAGCCATGGCTACGCGCAGGGGCGTCCCGGCGAACAGGTGGTTGCGGACCTGTGTGAGGTTCAGGGCGTGGTTGTAGAACGCGACCTCATCCACCAAGCCATTCCACGGGCGGCTGAAACCGGTGGGCGACCCAATGCGCAGCGGCACAGTGGTGCTTGGCAGAAAACCCGATGCCGCCACTGGCCCATATTCCACTCCATTGACATAGAGGTAAGCCGAAGAGCCGTCATAGACGCCGACCAAGTGCGTCCAATCGGCGCTGCTGGTTCCGCCGGATACGGTGGCGATGTAGCCCGCCGCGTTGCCGAGCCGGAACTGCCAGCCCGAGCCGCCGTTCATGTAAAACAGGTAGCCTGGGCGACCAGCATCGACATTCATGGAAGAGAGCGGGCTGAACAGATCGCCAGGGATGCCGTTGGGTTTAACCCACAGCTCGACCGAGAATGGCCCGGCCGGATTGAGCGCGGCGTCGTAGGGAACGTCGCCATAAGTGGACGGGGTGACCAGGTTCCAACCCGAGTTCGGGAAGTTGACGGAAGCGTCATCCGCCATGAAGCCAACTTGTCCCAGCCCGATGCTGCCGACATACGCGCCATCGCGCCCGCCGAGCGAATCGAACAGCATGGTGCCGGTGGCCTCATCCAGTCGCCAGAGCGACAGCGGACCATCAGCCAGCACGGCGCCCAGATAGCCGGACGTAGGGACTGCCAGAACCGTGAGGTGGACGGCGGCACTATTAACCGTGCCCGCCGGGTTTGTGACGACACAGCGGTAGTCCGCTTCGTCGAGGGCCGTGACGCTGGAGAGCGTGAGCGAGTTGCTCGTGGCACCGCTGATGTCGGCGTCGCCTTTCTTCCACTGATAGCTGAGTTCGCCGCCGTCCGCGGTGACCGTAAAGCGGGCTTTTCCTCCCGCGTACACCGCGCGGGCGCTGGGGTCCTGGAGGATGACCGGCTGGAAGTAAGCGACAACGGTCACCGTAACACTCACGCTGGTGGCGGTGCCATAGGCATTGGACACGATCAGATTATACACGCCGGAATCGGCGGTTGTGGCGCCGGTCTTGTTGTAGGTTAGGGTGGTGGCTCCTGGGATGTCCGAGCCGTTTTTCTGCCACTTGTAGGTCAGGTCCGGCACGCCAAAGACTTCGGCACTCAGAGTGAAAGAGTCGCCGTTGAAGATCGTGCCGGTGGGGGCGACGGGCTGGGTCGTGATTACCGGCTTGTCGGTGACGATGAATCCGGCCAGACAGCCGCGGGTCGTGCCGTCCCGAGGGGCTGACGTCAGGGTGATTGAATCACTGGTCATGACCGTGCTCGAGCTGCTCACGGCAGCCCGGCCGTAGCCTTGCACAGCCGTCGTCAGCGGTCCGTACGTCAGCGATTGCGAAGTGGCGGTGTAGTCGTCAGTGAGGGCCACGGTGTTGAAAGCGGTGGCGTTGTCCGAGACAGCGATGGTCTTGACCACGTATTCCTTGAAGCCCAACCCACTACTCAAGCCGCTTACCTGCACGTTGTAGCCGCTTCCGCCATCATCGAGGTAGCTGTCGTTGACCTGCTCGTTGCCCGGCGTGAGATCGGAGTCAAGGAAGAATAAGCTATAAGTGCCTCCGCTGATCCAGTTCACGGTGAACTGGCCGAGGCCAAAGTCGTACATTTCGGTGCCTGCCGCGGTGGGTGGCGTGGTGTTCCAGCGGCTAGCCGACACGCCGTAGGCGGTGGCGGTTACTGGAGGATCGAATGCATAGCCACTCCAATTGGCGGAGAAATTGACGCCGATCGACAGGCTGGCCCCGCCGCCCAGCTTCGGCTCAACGGTGAGGATGCACGCCGTACTCTCGGTGGAGTTGGCGCCGCTGGTGGCCGTCACAGTGTAACTCCCGGAGTCTCCGGTCGTGAGGCCAGTCAATGCCAGCGTCGTGTCCGTCTGGCCATTCAGGATGGCGCCGTCCTTCTTCCACTGATAGGTCACGTCGCAGCCGATGGCGGAAGCGGTCAGGCTGGCGCTTTCACCCTCTGTGCGCGCTACGGAGGCGGGCGGCTGGACGGTGAATGTCGGCGCGGGCACCGGCGTGATGCTGAAGGTGATGTCGGAGGTTTCGCCCCACCCGGAGCTGTGGCCATACTTAAAGATGACGTATTTGCCCGAGTCCGCTCCGGTTGCGGTGTAGCTCAGCGAGTCGATCCTGTCCTTGCCCGGCGGTGTCCACCAGGTCGCATACGGTCCCAAGGCATGACCGATGGCGTCGAGCATGGCGACGGTCTCCCGGCTGGCCGGGTCGGCGCCGTCCCAGAGTATGATCTCGCGGAGGTACCTGTAGCCTTCGAAGCGCGTGCAGTTGACGTCAATTGTGAGAAGATCGCCGCAGTTGATGGGAGCGGCCATGTGATTGTATTCGAACGCGTTCAGGTTGCCCCAGAGAACGGTCTCCGTCGTCCCGCCGCCATTGCCGGAGATGCTGACTCCCATGCTTGTGGGATCGGCTATGGTGGTCCATCCATTGGCGAGGAACTCTTCCGGAGTGCCTCCCGCGGGATATTTTTCGAGATCGAAGTTATCGGTGAACACGACGGCTGCGTGGGTGGCCGCGCAGGCGACCAACAAGGCCAGCAGTCCCAACGAACGGGTGCGCTCTGTTTTCATGATTGTTCGTTTCATCATCGAGCTGATACAGGATTAAGGATGGGGTGGTGACGCCTCCCGCCGCCCCGGCAGGTTGATGCATCCGCCGGCAACAACAGTGCCGGCAGCGTGGTGCGTACAGGAAGCAACATGCAGCTTAATCCTAGCCGTGAGTTGTTGGCTCGCGGAAGCGCATGTTTGTGCGCTCAGGGTCTGTGCAAAAAATTGCTTCCGATTTTGGCGGGAGCGCCACCGGGCCAGATGCGAGG
>JAXDCU010000228.1:0-6709 GCA_034677645.1 Verrucomicrobiia bacterium | reverse complement strand
AAGCCGGAACGGGACTTGACGCTATTGGGGGCCGAGGTTGGGACCTGGCGCGGGCCTGGCGCGGAACGTGTCCATCCATCGGTGCGGATCGACGAGGTGGCGTATGTCCATGTGACCCAGCCGACCGACGATGCCTGCATGCGTGGCTGGTACCCTGATCCTCTACCGCCATTGCGGACGCCGCTTGCGCTGAAGGGTCTGATGAACCAGCCGCTCTGGCTCACGTTCCACGTGCCGGCCGAGGCGCGGCCTGGTGACTACGCGTCGTCGTTGAAGCTCCGGACGTCGCGTGGGAATCTTGAAGTGCCATTGAAGCTGCACGTTTACGGGTTTGCGGTCCCAAAGGAAACGCACTTGCGAAGCGCCCTTGGTTTGGGCGCTGAGGCTATCAACCGCTACCACAGGCTCACCAATCGGTCGGACCAGACGGCTGTGTTCGAGAAGTACCTGAAGAATTTCGCGGAGCACAGGATTAGTCCTTATTCGTTCCATGACTACGCGCCAATCCAGGTGCGGTTCGCGGGCGATGGCTCCGACAAGCGTCCGGAAGTCGATTTCTCGCAGTTCGATACCGCGGCGGAGCGGTGGCTGGGGCCGGGCGGATTCAACACCTTCCTGCTCCCCATCGAGGGGATGGGCGGCGGGACGTTTCACGAGCGGCACCTGGGCTCGTTCGGCGGATTCAAAGAAGGCACGCCGGAACACGCGCGGCTTTTCAAGGATTACCTCGGACGGGTCGAGTCACATCTGCGCGTGCGCGGTTGGCTCGACCGCGCTTTCACGTATTGGTTCGATGAACCCGATCCAAAGGACTACGAGTTTGTCGTGCAGGGCATGCGTCGGATCAAGGAAGCCGCACCCGGTGTCAAACGCATGCTCACCGAGCAGCCCGAACCGGCGTTGATCGGGCACGTGGACATCTGGTGCGCGCTCACGCCCGAATGGACGCCCGAGCGTGTGCGTGCCAGACGCGATGCGGGTGACGAGGTCTGGTGGTACATTTGCACGGGCCCGAAAGCCCCGTTTGTCACCGAGTTCATCGATCATCCCGGAACCGAACTGCGCCTCTGGCCGTGGCAATCCTGGCAGTGGGACATCAGCGGAATACTCATCTGGGCAACGATCTACTGGACCAGTCCCGTTGCCTACCCGGAACCTCAAATCCAAAATCCGTGGCTGGACCCGATGAGCTGGGTGACCGGCTACGGCACGCCCGTCGGCACGCGCAGTCCCTGGGGAAACGGAGACGGGCGTTTCCTTTATCCGCCCCGGCGCTACCCCAACAGCGATACAACGCCATCTCTTGACGACCCGATTAACTCGATTCGGTGGGAGAACCTCCGCGACGGCATGGAGGATTTCGAGTACTTCTGGTTTCTGGCGCAAGAAGTCAGGCGCCTGTCAATGTCCGGAAAAAGTGACTTGGTCCGCAACGCCGAAGCTCTGCTCAAAGTGCCCGATACTGTGTCGCGGGACTTGACTCACTTCACAACCAATCCCAGACCGATTCTCGAACACCGCGATCGGGTTGCCACGATGATCGAGCGACTGGCCCGCGAGCGGTGACTTGTGGCGCCTTCCTCAGACAGCAGTTTCTGGGCGCACGGCGGGCGCTGGGTCCTCGCGCAATCCACGCTCATGGTGGGTGTCGCGATTGTCGCGCCTGTATGCCGCGGGGGTTGGAGGACTTCAGCGTTGTTGGGAATTGGCATTGTGCTGAGGTCTATCGGGGCCGCTTTCGGCATCGCCGGCGCGGCTGTCCTGGGGCGGAACCGGACGATATTCCTGCGTCCGAGGGAGGGCTCCGAGTTGATTGAGCGTGGCGTGTATCGTCTGGTGCGGCATCCGCTCTACACGAGCGTGGTTTTGTTGTCGTTTGGCTGGGCACTTTTCTGGGCCAGTGGAGCGGCGCTTGTGGTGGCGGTTGGATTGGCGCTTTTTCTCGTTGCCAAGGCGCGGAACGAAGAACGGATGTTGCTGGAGGCTTTCCCTGCCTACGCTGCGTACAAGCGGCGAGTCAAGAGCATGATTCCATGGTTGTTCTGAGCCAATGCCCCGCGGATATGGGTTTGTCATTGACCCATGCCCTTTGTTCGGGCACGGTCACGACGGTGGGAAAGGCAGATTCTAATGCTGGATAAGGAACAGGCTGGTCCGTTGCCGGAGGGGAGCAAGCCGCGGTGTTTTGGCTGGACGGGCGGGGAAGTGCGTTACACTGAGCTGACTGGCTCGTTCAAGGACGACCTCGAAGTGCTAGTCGATCTGGCAAAAGCGCCCGGCGCACGGTTCGCGCCCCAGAGCCAAACTGGGCGTGAGTTTGCTCTGTTGTTGGGTCTAGCTTTGGAGAAGTTGGAGTCTTTGGCGAGCGCATCCGGTGACGGACCTTTGAAGCTGTATTTGGCTAAGATTCTGGCGCGGGCGAACAGCCAGTCTCTCCAGGCCGGATTGTCGAGGATTCGCGTCTCGTCGAAGCTGCCAGTGGATGCCGGGCGATACAGGAGTGAGATCGTCTTCAGTGAGTCTTTTCTGAACGCGGTTTGGACTTTATCTCCGGAGCAGCAAGCGATCGTGGTCGGGGTGAGGTTGTTTCACGAGCTGGGGCATACGCGGCGCGAGAATCTGTATGGGGCTCTGAAGGAAGAAGTCGAGTTGATCCTGAAAGACGAATGGCTGTACAGGGCGCTCAATAAGGTCTTGGGGAATGGCGTCCGGAAACACTATCCGCCGCGCTACGAAGCGGTGTTGAGAGGCTTGCGACAAGGCATTCTGGTCCCGAGCGCGATCAGGAAGCACGCCAGGCAAGAGCGCGAGCAAGCGCTCGAAGACGAGCTGCGGGCCAATGGATACATCGATGATCACCGCATCATTGCGGACCATGTGAAACGCGCGGACCCGGCGACATTCGTGAGTGATGAGAACATTCTCTTGTTCCTTAACGACGAGGACAACAAGGCGGGCATAACGGCAAAGGCTCGGCTTTTGGAGTGGATGCTGGGCATGCGCGATGGCCAGGTGATCAATTGTATCGTTGAAGTCGGTTACACCGTAGACCTGCTGGAGGCCGAGGCGCTCTTGTTCCATGAACGTCGTAAGTCGTTCAACGTCGATTACCCGCCAGTGCGCCAGTACGTGCGGGAAATGCGCGACAAACGGATTGAGATTGCATTCCGGGTGACGGACCCCGAGGCGCCAGGCTCGCTGGTGGCTAGCCTGAAAGAAATGGACGTCTTCAAGGGAACGGGTCTGTGGGAGTACTTGAATGTTCTCGGACACCGCGGCACGGCGACAGGCCGCGAGTCGTTCTATTTCTTGGAGGAAGACAAAGAGATTATCCGGATTCATTTTGGCGACATAAAGAGGATCAGGCTCCCTGGAGACCTGGAGTCTCAACGCGCCGCCCGCCAGCAGTATGCATTGTCATTGGGCCTTTACATGACGTACGGCCTGGGGACGACCGAAGCGGAGAATGGGCGGGGGATGCGGCAAGGCTGGCATTACCATCCATTCATGGAACAGACCGTGTCGTTGTCGGACCATACGATTCTTCTCTGGGCGCACCATATTCTCCCGGCCGAGACGCCGACGCGGACGGTCAACGGCGTCGAACGTGTTGCGGGGGGGATCGACGCCGGACGGCCCGTTGTCGAGCTCACCACTGAGAGCGGTGTTAAACGGAAATTCGTGGTTTACGAACTGCCCGCGAAGTTCGGCGAGATGATACAAATGCCGCCGCGCACGTTCCACACCTTGAAGAACGAGAGCTTGCTGGTTCCAGCAGTCGATTTTACGACCAAGGAGCCTGTGATGCAGATGATCAAGCTCTTCATGGCATCCTTGGCGGGAGCCGTTCCGGAGGTTCTGCAAGGAGTCCTCTCGCTCAGGAGCTGGGGCCAGATTCGCCAACAGACATACGGGAAGTACAACACCAAGTTGGTGTATGACCCGAAGACGGGGGAAATGGCGTATGCACGCAATGCTCATGGTGAACTGGAGCCGGTGATGCACGACAGGATGGACCTGCGTTTGAACATCGTCACGGTTGACAACGGGAAGACGACTTGTGAGCAGCCGGTTTCGCTGTTGTACGGAAAGACGCAGCCGATCCGATTCTTCCCATGGCCGCGCGCTATTCCAATGGACGAGAAAGAAGACCCTCTGGCGGGCGATCAGCATGCATGGGTGCTGGATCGTGATGTGGCCAAGCTTAAGGCGAAGGTGACAGTCTGTTTTGATGACGGGGCGGAAGTGTCGATTGACGTCCAGGGCGGTGACTTGATCGTACTGAACGAGAAAGACCGCCGAATCCGAGGCTACACGGTCGAAAATGTATCGTCGGACGGTTTTCAGCTGGTGTACTTCACGATCGATGTCTTGGGCAGGGACGGCGATCCGCGTCCCTCTTGGACAACGCTTGAGAAACGGTACTTCGAAGACCTGCTCATGACCTAACCAGCGACCGTTGATACCGAAAACCGCGCCATTGGGCGACGCTGGCGCGGAGCCGGGCCCGGTGTGCTGCAAAGGCTGTGAGCGGCTCGGCTGGAGCCTCGCCCTACCGGGGAATGCACAGGTTCATGGAAAGGCGTCTTGTTCGTGCGCACACGCTTTGTAGTCATGGACCTGCCGGTCGCTTGCTCACGCGCGCGGCTCTGATCCGATAACCGATAACCACTAACCCATCCCGCCTCGCCGAATCGGGTGCAGCACCTGATTCGAAGAGAAACAAACACTCTCCCGCGGAGCATGACTAGCGCGAGATTCGCGCCTAGGGGGTGTCAAATCGCGCCAGTCCCGCGGAGTGGGAAAGTGCGTGAGCTTGCTCCCGCTTTGGGAGGACCGGCCGCGCCAACCGCGGAATCAAAGCGCCGGCAAGCAGGCGCCCGCCTACCTTGCGGCGGGCAGGCACTCCAAACGCTTGCGCGTTCTCCGGCACCGGTGGACGGGCCACACCGTGGATATCAACGCACACGCAATTGTACGATCATCGAGTCCGCATCACAAACCGGGAGACCACTCACCCAATGGCGAGTTGGAGTCTGATTTGTTGGACGCAAGCAAGTCTCTTCTATTCCGTGTTGGCGGAAAGCGGCCGAGAAAACGCCTCCAAGGCCCGAGATCCCGATGCATTTCGGTGCCGCGCGTTGTTGGTCAGGCACTTATTCGCGTGACTCCAGGCCGCTATTTTCGACTTGCGAACTGGTGACAACGAGTCATAAGAAAGCCATGAACAACCAAGCGAACCTACCACCCAGTCAACTTCCATCTTACATCACGAGCGCCAGCCCCAACCCCCCGGACAAGAGAGCGCCATGGTACAAGAACACCGCGCCCACATACGCGGGTATCTTCCTCTGGTTCGTGTTCTGGCAGGAATCTCTCAAGTCTGGGAACGTCGGCGGGACGCTCAGCCAGGGAGTGCTTCTTGGTTTGGTGGCGCTGGTGGTTGCCGCCGCCATCTGCCATTACCTGTTCTACTTGGTGCCGGGCATGCTTGGCCTTCAGACAGGCTTGCCGCTGTACATAGTTGGCACGTCCACTTTCGGCGCGCAGGGCGGTTTCCTTATGCCGGGATTTCTGATGGGGGTTCTGCAATTTGGCTGGTTGGGCGTTAACGTCTGTTTCTCGTCTTTGGCCTTGGCGGAGGCTATTCCCGTTCCAGCCAAGATTCTCATGGTGGTATGGGGTGTGTTGGCGGCTTTCGTGGGGCTT
Organism: Verrucomicrobiia bacterium; assembly: GCA_034677645.1. GTDB lineage: Bacteria > Verrucomicrobiota > Verrucomicrobiia > Limisphaerales > J093 > JAAYVR01. The sequence goes on along the minus strand of JAXDCU010000228.1, from coordinate 1,000 downwards.
AAAGGCATACAGTACGTGGCCAAAGTCGCGACTTGGATGCCACTCATTCCCGTCATTACGCTGTTGGTATTGGTCGCTTCAACGATCGGAACGGTTGGTGATTTTGACCCGCAGAAGCTCATCGCGACTCAGAAAGAGTTCCTCACCGCGAATAACCTGCCGGCTGCGCCGCCACAACTCGACGTGTTCAGCGTGTTTGCGGTGATTGTCGCCAATGTGGTGGGATTCTTCGCCACCGCCGGCGCGGCGGGCGTGGACTTCGGCTTGAACAATCGAAACAAGAAGGATGTGTCGATGGGCGGGTTGGTTGGCATCGCACTGGCCACGATTCTCATCGCTGGCGCGGCGTTGCTGGTGATCGCGGGCGTTTATGGATCGACGGAACTGCAGGCCAAAGCCCTCGATGCGGGCAAGAGCAGCAAGGGTGGCCCCACTTTCATTCTCGATGCGGTAAACCTGATTCCGGTCATACTTGGCCCCGGGGCGGGGAAATGGGTGCTGTTCGCGCTGGCGGTAGCCGCCTTCCCTCCCGCATGCTTCTCGGCCTTTATCGCGGCTAACAGTTTCAAAACCACATTGCCAAACGTCAACCCCTTCATTTCAGTGGGCATCGGCACGATCGTCAGCATCGCGCTGGCGTTGAGCGGCTATGCGGGTGACGCTGCGGCCAAGGTGTTCCCGATCATCGGCGCGTCATTCGGTCCGATATGCGGCGCCATGGCGGTGAATTACCTCCTTGCGGGCAAGAAATGGACTGGCCCCAGGGCGGGCTTCAATCCGGCCGGGTGGATAGCCTGGGCATTGGGTTTCATAGTGGGCATCTCGCCGTTCTTGAAGCTCAACATCCCGTGTCCTCCCGTCGCCGCGTTCATAGTCGGCGCGGTGGTTTACTACATTTGCGCCAAGGTAGGCATGCTGACCGCGGCAGTGCCAATACCGGCGAAAGCATCGGCGGGCAAGTGAGCTTCTGGGTCCGGGCCCAATTAGAAGATTAGGAAGG
>JAXDCU010000227.1:0-10733 GCA_034677645.1 Verrucomicrobiia bacterium | reverse complement strand
AATGGCACGATTGAGTTGACGGATTGATGACAAGGTTGCGGGAGAGAACGCACCGCATGATGTGTCCGTTTTCAAGCGCAGCGCAGCGATTTGAAGAATCGATTGCAGCGGGTCAACGCGAGTTGAGTGACGGTTCTTGTTCAGGCTCGCGAGCGCTTTCAGTGACAGTCAGCAGTTGGTCCGCGCCAGCTCCTTCGATCACCTGGCGGCCGCCTCCCGGCCATCGGACTTCAATCCGGTCGACTCGATCGCGCGTGCCCAACCCGAAATGCAGGCGCGAGCCGAAGTGGCTTTGGTAGCCGCGTCCGCTGTGGACCTCATCCACGAGTTTGAGGTCACCGGATACGACAGTTACGCGCGCGCCGACACCGTCACGATTTGTTCTGGTGCCGCGGAGTTGGATTTGGAGCCAGTGGTTGCCAGGCGCTGAATCGTTGCGGAGGACGGTTGGCTCGCGTCGCGAGTTCAGGATCACTACATCGATATCGCCGTCGTTGTCCAGGTCATCAAAAGCGGCTCCGCGGCTACTGAGTTTGACCGCCAGACCATCGCCACAGCGGTCTGAGACATTGGCAAACCGGCCATTGCCGAGGTTCATGTGGACGAGGTTCCGCGCGTGATAGGTTGTGGTTGTGTCGAAGCGATCGACGTTATCGTGCAGGTGGCCCGCGGCGATGAACAAGTCTCTGTCGCCGTCGTTGTCCAAGTCCATGATAGCGCACCCCCACGTTACCAGAGGCAACGTGCCATCGCCCGCTCCAGTGCGGGCGGTGACGTCTTCGAAAAAGCCCTTGCCGAGGTTGCGGAACAATGTTGTGGTCTCCTGTTGGTATGACGTGGCGAACAAATCCAGCAAACCGTCGTTGTCGTAATCTCCGCAATCGATTCCCATGGTTCCGTGGGCTTTGCCGCTAAAATCATAGGCGATGCCACTGAACAACCCTTTTTCCTCAAAGTGTCCTTTGCCGTCGTTGACAAAGAGGAAATCTCCAGTTTCGTCGTTGCCGACGACGATGTCGGTGTCGCCGTCCTGGTCCAAGTCGCCGCAGACCATGCCCATGCCGGCGCCTTTGTGGGCGCCGACACCTGACTCGGTGCTGACATCGGTGAATGTTCCGTCACCGTTGTTGCGATAGAGCCGGTTTGGGGTGGTTGGGTAGTCGAGCGGGCCCACATATGCTGGGTAGCCGTTGAAACGCGCGACCCGGTGCGTTTCATATGTGAACTCGATGTAGTGCGACACGAACAAGTCCAGGTCGCCATCATCGTCCATGTCGAGGAAGCAAGTGCCGGCTCCGACGTGCGGAGTGTCCGCCACGCGCGCCAGCTGGGTAACGTCCACGAAGGCGCCGTCGCCCTTGTTTCGGAAGAGTATGTTTGTGCCAAAGTTGTTGAGGTAGAGATCGGGATGACCGTCGTTGTCGTAGTCGCCAACGGTCACGCCAAGGCCATAGCATGTCACCGTCAGGCCGGCCGCGCGTGTGACGTCGGTGAACTTCCAGTTACCATCGTTGCGATAGAGTCTGGGAGTTGGCGGTACATCGGTCTTGGTGCCGCGCAACGGCGCGCCATTCAGGAAGAAGATGTCGATCCGTCCGTCGTTGTTATAATCGAATGTCGCCATCCCGGCGCACACGGTCTCGACTATGTAGCGCTCACCGGAACTGCCGTCGGTGTGCACGAAATCGATCCCGGTTTGTTTCGTGACATCCGTCAAGCGAATGGCGCATGGCGGTGGCGCGTCCGCGGCGGCGAGGGTGATGGTCATCGTCGCGGCCAAGCTCGCCATTGCGCTGCGTTTGAGCAGGCGGTTCACGTTACTGTTGTTTCAGAAACAAAGAGCGCCATTCCTGGTACTGATTGTTGCCGGGATCGAGCGCGCATGCCTTTTCGATGGCGGCAATCGCGGCTGGCATATCGCCATTGATCGCGCAAGCCTGGCTGAGGACGTAGTAGTTGACCGGAGAAGGCGCGAGACTGACAGCGCGCCGCGCAAGCGCGAGAGCTTCAGCCGGGCGCGGATTGGCCTGGAGGTAGAACTGCGCGAGAGCGAAGTAGCCCTCAGGCCGGTCTGGCGCCAACTCAATCACCTTTTTGAAAGCGGCTTCCGCCTCCGCGTTTTGCTTCAATCGCGCGTGCAGGTTCCCCGTGGCAAGGTAGTGGAAGGGATTCCGTGGTTCGGCGCGGACCATTTCCTTGCTGAATCGGAGCGCATCCTGATTGCGTTTGGCCTGTTGGTAAAGCAGTACAAGCTGAAACCTACAGGCGGTGTTAGCGGGGTCGACTTCGGCCGCTCGCAGTAAGAGCTTCTCGGCCTCTTGGGTGTGGCCATGAGCCATATAGACCCTAGCCACTTCAGTGTGAGTGCTGGCCAGGCTGCGCCGGGTGATAGCGAGCGGGTCAAAGTCCGTTCGGGCCTGTCTGCCGGCTACCTGGCCTTGCGACTTGAGGGTGTCGAACTTGCGTCTGTGCTCATCGGCTTTGGTTGTGTCCCCGATCCGGGCGCAGACCGTGGCCAGGCCATAGTAGGCCTCGGCGAGGTCGGGGTTGAGTTGGACAGCGGATTCGTAGTTGCGCTTTGCGTCTTGGAGTTTTCCGAGTTGCTGGTTGGCTTGGCCTCTGAGCCGATGCGCCAGAGCCGTGGCGACTTTGCCTTCGTCCAGGGCGCGAATGCATTCTTCCATCGCACCTTGCAGGAACAAAGCATGGGCAAGTCGGTAATGTGTTTCTTGCCTTCGCGGATTTAGGCGCACGGACTCACGGAGGTAATGGATCGCTTTCTGGTGGTCCTCGCGCAGCAGGTAGGTGTATCCGAGGTTGTAGAACGCGTCGGTCTGGTCGTAAAGACGCGCCTTTTGCGCGTCTGGCCGGATCATTTCCTCCCAGTGCCGGATTGCGGAGGCCGAGTCGCCTTGTTCGTTGCTGACGTAACCGGTTACGTAGATGGCGTCCGAGTTGTGAGGAAGCCTTGCACAAAGCTCCCGTGCGGCGCTGAGTTGTTCCTCTCTCAAAGCGCGGTCCTGCTTCTCGGTTTCGCTCGTGGCGGCATTTGTCTGTGGCGTTGACCGGCCTGCTGATGGAGCACCTCGTGCGGCCGCGGGAGACAACGATTCCTGGTCTGTCGGTGGCAGGGAGCGCTCTTCGGCGCAGAACGCGGAGAGGAGGGACGTCAGCAGGCCCAGGAGCGACAGCAGTTGGCGTGAATGGTTGCCGGTTCTTTTGGGCTGCCGTGCGGGTTTTGCGGGCGCGATGCTTGCGACGCGGTTGCCACGATACTCAGAAGGGCGCCAGCCGACCCGTTTGTGAAAGGCCTTTGAGAATACAAAAGGATTCTCATAGCCGACCGCCTGGGCGATGGCTTCGACCTTTTCCCCAGTTGCGGAGAGCATCTCGGCCGCTCGTCGCATCCGGAGATAGATCACTTGGTGCATGGGGCTGCGTCCGACTTCGAGGTGGCAGAGCCGCCTCAGATGCTCACTGCTGTACCCTGCTTCACGCGCCAGCCTCCCGAGGGTCCAGTTCTGGTTCAACTGCGCCGTCACCCGCTCCCAGAGGTTTGGCAATCGGGTGTCACGCGCGGACGGTTTGGCAAATCGCAGCACGTAATGATTAATCAAGTCGACCCAACGCTGAAGGATGACCGGAGTCGCCGGGCTCCGACACTCGTGTATCAGACCCAGAATGGCCGAGTGGAGTGGGACATGGTCGTAGCGGGCCAACACCGGAGAAGCGCTGTTGGAGATTTGCCGTTGACCGGCAGGCTGGACGTAGCAGACCCAGCAGAACTCCCACTTCACGCCAGGGACGGCGCGGAACGCATTCAGAATGTGCGCGGGTAGCAGACATGCCATTCCCGCCCCGCAAACCCGCCAACGACCGTCGATCAGAACCAGTCCTTGGCCCCGGTAGCAGGCCATGAAATAAGTACTGCTCTGGTTGCTCCGGAGGATTTCATAGGGAGCGAAGGCTTCCATCAGGCCCACGTGCGCGATGTAATGCTGGTTGAGCAACGGGCAAACCGGGAACGTCGCGAGCCAAGGACGGCGGGCGACGCCAGCCGCTTGTACCCCACGCAACCGTGTTTCGCATCCGTGGATGCTTACGTCTCCTGAGCCCTGGACGGTGTCAGGCATTCGTCGCAACTTGAAACATCCGCATGGCGTCCCTAAAGCCGTGCCATGACCCGGCTCATGGCCAAAGCCGTCCGCGCCGCTTCGCGACCTCGGTTATGTGTGGGGTCAAGACAACGCGCGCTGGCTTGTAGGCGGTCCTGGAGCAGTAGCACTTCGTGGATCATCGGGATGCCAGTCTCAACCTGGAGTCGAACAAGGGCATCCGTCACGCCACGGCCGATGAGGTCGGCGTGAGCGGTCTCGCCTCGAAGTATTACACCGAGACAGAGAATTGCGTCCCACGCAGGACCAGTTTGCCGCGCCAAGCGCGCCACAACGGCGGGCATCTCGAATGCGCCCGGGACCCGCAAGACGCGGATTTCCGCCGCGCCTCCATGGCGCAACTCGGCCGTGGCGGCTCGCAACATCGAGTTGACATAGCGCCCGTTGTACAGCGAGGCCACAACCGCGAACCGCCCGCCCTTGCCGCGAGGAGTTCTTTTCTTGAGTCGCTGCAGCATGGGGCCGTCTCCTAGAACAAATGCCCCATCCTCTCGCGTTTAGTCCGCAGGTATTTGGCGTTATGAGGATTTGGCGGAACGCGGATGGGGACCTGTTCGACGATCTCCAGTCCGTAGCCTTCGAGTCCGACGAGCTTTTTCGGGTTGTTCGTCAAGAGTTTGATGCGGCGAAGGCCGAGGTCGACCAAGATTTGCGCGCCAAGGCCGTACTCGCGGAGGTCAACCGGATAACCAAGTCTGAGGTTGGCATCGACCGTGTCCAGGCCGCGTTCCTGAAGTCTGTAAGCGCGGATTTTGGCGTCGAGCCCGATGCCGCGTCCTTCTTGTCTCATGTAAAGGACGACGCCGCGCCCGGCGTCCGCCACTTGTCGCATGGCCTGGCGCAACTGGGGCCCGCAGTCGCACCGCAAGGAATGGAAAACGTCTCCCGTAAGGCATTCACTGTGGACGCGGACCAGCACGGGCTTCGATCCCGTGATGTCACCGAACACAAGCGCGATGTGGTGTTGGCCATCGAATTCGGTATGGTAAAGATGCAACTGAAAATCGCCGAACTCGGTCGGAAGTCGGACCGTTTCGACGCGCTCGATCAGGCGCGTCTGGGAACGGCGGTACTCGATGAGGTCCTGAATGGCGGCGAGCCGGAGTCCGTGTTTGCGGGCGAACCGGCGCAACTGGGGTAGTCGGGCCATTGTGCCGTCGTCGTTCATGATCTCGCATATCACCGCTATGGGGCGGCATCCAGCGAGCGCCGCAAGATCAACCGCGGCCTCCGTGTGGCCGGCGCGTTGTAGCACGCCGCCCGGCTTGCTGCGCAGAGGAAAAACATGGCCCGGTTGGACCAGGTCGTTGCGCGCGGCTGCCGGGTTGGCCAGCACATGGATCGTGCGCGCGCGGTCGGCGGCGCTGATCCCAGTGGTGATGCCGCTGGCAGCGTCAACGCTCACCTGGAAATCGGTTTTGAATGTTTCGCGGTTCTGGGCGACCATGCTCTCGATGCCCAATTGACGAAGCCGTTCCTCGGTCGTCGGCACGCAGATCAAACCGCGCCCATGCCTGGCCATGAAATTCACGGACGCCGGTGTGGCATGCTCAGCGGCGATAACAAGGTCTCCTTCGTTCTCACGGCCCGCATCGTCAACCACTATAACCATCTTGCCGTGGCGCACATCAGCAACCACGTCCTCGATCCTGTCCAGCACTGCTCTTCTCGTTGATTTCACTGTCGAGACACGAATCTAAGGCGCTGCCCGCGAATTGTCAGTCCATAAATGGGGCGCAGCCTTGCAGCACGGCGAGTCAGTCAGAGTCCCGCCTTCAGGCGTAACGATGCAGATGGACAAACCACTGATTACTCTGACTTAGAGCCTTTTGCGCCTTGATTGGCCTTGAATGAGTTGTTTCTTTGGCGGAGTCTCCCGCACCGGCAAAAGAGAGAATCATGCAGCCTGGCGCGACAACCGGCAATTCCACAGAGACAAAAACGGCCGCTTACCGCGTCTTCAATGCGAGGGATGAGTAATGAGACGGAACTCGGTCGGTTGTACGATGTTCACGCCGGGGCGCTGGCCGGCTATTTGCTGAACCTCACCCGCAACGAGGCGGACACGCACGATCTGCTGCAGGAAGTCTTTTGGCGCCTGGCGCGCCGGCCCGACGTTGTTGCCGCCGCACGAGACGAAAGAGCTTTTCTCCTGAGCATGGCCCATAACGCCCTCGTGGATTACGTCCGCCGCCGTGAGGCGCGCCAGCACCGAGATGCCGCCCAGGTGAACGAGTCCGTGGCCCTGTTCGCTCCTGCCCAGGACCCCGACGAAAGCGCATTCCGCGGCGAGCTTGAATCGGCATTGGCCGAACTGCCCGTCGAGCAACGTGCGGTGGTTCATTTGAAGCTCTGGGAAAGCCTGACCTTCGATGCAATCGCCGAAATGCTGCACATCCCCCTCAATACAGCCGCCAGTCGATATCGGTATGGATTAGACAAACTCCGGACGCGGCTGCGTCCACTCTATGACGAGATCAAATGAACCCGGACGACTTCGAACAACACCTTCGGCGGCAGCCGTTGAACGCGCCTCCGGCTCATTGGCGTGACGAGATACTCGGCGCTGCACTGGAATTCCCAGCCCGCGGTCGGGGCCTCACGACCGGACCGTCTTTGGTCAAAAGCCTGCGCGATTGGCTCTGGCCGCGACCGCTGGCGTGGGGGGCGCTGGGTGCAGCCTGGATCGCCATCTTCGCCCTGAACTCGGCGGCTGCGCCGAATCCAGCCGAACTAGCCCAAGCACGCGCGGGCGCCCGTGTTGCGGCCGGTTTGGCCGTGTTAGACATGTCTCAGGCTCTCGAATTAGTCGCGGAACCCGGAGCCCATACCGCCGCCGACAATCCGCGTCGCGTCCCGCCTGACCAAGGCTGTATTGCCAACCAACCGCCGCAGGATATTGTCTGACATGAAACCACCCCTCTGTTCCGGTCACACGAAGTGGCTTCTGAGAATCGTTTTCGCCGCGGCTGTTTTGGTCACCCTTCTCGCTCTCGTGGTAGCCGTCGAAAACTACCGCGCCAAACGCGCCTGGCTCGCATGCAAACAAGAATCCGAGGCCAAAGGCGAAAACCTGGACTGGGAATCCGTGCTTCCCAAAGCCGTTCCTGACGACGGGAACTTTCTTGCGACTCCAGTGCTTGCAGGTTGCTTCGGCTTCGCGCCCGGGCCGAACGGGACGAGACAAGACCTTGGCGACACTAACGCCTGCGCACAACTCGCCAGCCGTTTCTCTTGGGCGGGCGGCTTGCCCAGCCCAGGCAATTGGCGGAGTGGCAAAGCGCGGCCTTTCGCGGAGTCTTTGGCTGAATGGCAGTCCGAAATCAGATCGACCAACTCGACTGCGCACGGCGAGAGCCTGGCTGCTCTCCGGGCTCGGCCCGCCGGCAGCCCAACTGATGACCTCCGTTTTCTGCTGGCTCAAAGCAAGGCGGTGTTGGATGAAATACGCGTTGCCGCGCGGCGCCCGTATGCGCAAATCAAGATCACCAGTCCTCCAAAAGTCGATATTCGTGAAGTTGTAGGTGGGCCTCTGCTGTCACAGCTTGCGACGCTGAGTAGTCCTCTCTTTGTTTTGCGCGCCTCATGCTGGATGGAACTTGCGGGTGGCAATCCAGAGGCAGCCTGCGCCGACATCATGACAATGCTGAAACTGAGCGACGCCGCCGGCAGCCAGCCGCTTTTGATTGCGTTGCTCGTCAAGATTTCCATGATCGACTTGGCAGCCGACTCGCTCTGGCTTGGCCTGACTGAACATAGGTGGAAAGATGCGCAACTGGCCCGGTTCGAAGAGCGCCTTAGCCAGATCAACGTCGTGGCTGACTACGAGCGCTGCATAAGGGGCGAACGAGCGTTCTCGTTGGCCACGCTCGGCGCGTATCCGGAAAGGGCCTCGTGGCGTTCTGTTCGTTTCTGGCCTCGCGCGATGACTTACCGGAACCAGATCAACTTGGTTCGAGCCTATCAGGCGTTCTTTCTCGACCGAATTGATCCAGAGGGGCCGGCCATTCGGCTGCCGAATCCCGCCACGGAACCGCCAGAAGTCAGCCGGTTCAGAGCTCGATCGCTCTATAACCTCTTTGTCCCGGCAGTCCTCCCAGCGATCGAGAAAACCATGGGCAAGATCGCCTACAGCCAAGCCACGATCAGCCTGGCTCGGGTGGCATGCGCGCTTGAGCGCTATCGTCTTATCAACAACCGATACCCAGAGAAACTCGCCGACCTCGCCTCCGGTTTTCTCGCGAGAATTCCATCTGACCCCGTCACTGGCGAACCGCTCAAATACCGACTGAACGCCGCGGACCAATACACGCTCTACTCCGTCGGACTGGATGGGGAAGATGACGGCGGGCAAACCTCCGACAAGCGGACGATCAAGGACAGGCTCGACTGGGTCTGGCAAAGCCGCGCGACCGAGGCCGCCAGATAGGCTCTGCCCGATCAGCGCTTGAGCAGGGCGTATTCCATGCTATCGACCAGCGCCTGGAGGGAGGCGCTGATGATGTTCTCGTTCACGCCCACGGTTCCCCACTCGCGCTTGCCGTCGCTGCTGGTAATCAGGACGCGCGTTTTCGCGGCAGTCCCCGCGCCCGTGTCGATGATGCGGACCTTGTAGTCGATCAGTCGCACCCGTCGCAGTTGCGGGAAGAACTTGGACAAAGCGAGCCGCAGCGCGCCATCGAGGGCGTTGACCGGACCGTCGCCTTCCGAGACTGTGTGGGCGTGGCGGGCGCCGACGCGGAGTTTGATGGTGGCTTCGCAGATTGAGTCTTTGCCGCTGCTGCGCGTCGAAACGTGATAAGCCTCGAGCGCGAACGGGAGCTTGCGGTCGTGTCCGAGGACGCCTCGAATCATGAGGACGAGCGATGCCTCAGCTGCTTCGAACTCGACGCCCTGGCTTTCGAGCTGTTTCATCCGGGCGAGTATTGCGCGAATCTCGTGCGCGTCAGGGGCGAGTTGGATGCCCAGGTCGCGCGCCTTGGCGAGCAAGTTGGCGCGACCGGACATATCGCTCACTAGCACGCGGCGGATGTTACCGACTGCTTCCGGGGGGCTGTGTTCATAGCTTCGCAATACTCGCTCCACCGCGTGAACGTGCATGCCGCCTTTGTGGGCAAAGGCTGTCGCCCCAACCCATGGCTGGCGCGGGTCGGGTTTGACGTTGGCCGTTTCATCGACGAACAAAGAGAGTTCTCGCAGTTTTGGAAGCGACCTTGACGGAACGCATCGCCGGCGCAGTTTGAGCTGAAGAAGGGGGACGATCGTGATGAGGTTGCAGTTGCCAGTGCGTTCGCCATAACCGTTTATCGTGCCCTGGACCTGTGCGGCGCCAGCTTCAACCGCCGCGATAGCGCTCGCCACACCCAAACCGCAATCATTGTGCGTGTGAATCCCCACAGGCAAGTCCAGGCGTTTGCGAGCGACAGCGATGATCTCGGCTATGTCGCGCGGGAGCCGTCCGCCGTTGGTATCGCACAACACAACGCAGTCAGCGCCGGCTTTCTGGGCTGTCAGCCATGTGGCAAGGGCGTAATCGGGATTATCACGATAGCCGTCAAAAGCGTGTTCGGCGTCGTAGAAAACCTTTTTGCCGTGGTCTTTGAGGTATCCGATGCTGTCGGCAATCATGCTGAGGTTCTCGTCGGGTGATGCGCGGAGGACCTTTTGGACGTGGAGCAGCCAGGTCTTGCCGACGATGGTAACGACGGGTGTCTGAGCCGCGAGGAGCTGTCTGATGAGCTCTTCATTTTGGACTGGCACTCCTTTGCGGCGGGTCATGCTGAACGCGGCGAGCTGTGCGTGTCGAAATCGACGCCGTCTGGCCTGGGCGAAGAACTCCATGTCGCGCGGGTTGCTGCCTGGCCAGCCGCCTTCGACGTAGTGCATGCCAAAGGCGTCGAGTTTCTCGGCAATGCGAAGCTTGTCCGGGACGGAGAAGTTGATGCCCTCGCCCTGGCTGCCGTCGCGCAGGGTCGTGTCGTACAATTCAACATCAGCCTTCATCGCTATTCTTCAAAGGAGCTGATTCTGGGGCGAAGAACGAGCCGGATGCAACGTGCAAAATCGTTGTCCCAGAACCGTCGGGTGTGTCTCACTTCACTGCATTTGTGTGCTGACCTGCTGATTCCTATCTGAGGCAATACAACCGTGCTGTCCGTCGGAGCTGTTCCGCGATTACGCCGCCACTAGCAGCAGAGCGGCTGGCCCGGGCGGTCCAGCCCTACCAGCGGTAACATACTACAGATGGTGGGGCGCGACCCCGCGCCCGCGGGGGCGCGCAGTGAGCCGGCTGGCCCAGGCGGCTGGCCTGCCGCGACCGCGCCGGAGGCAGGTCCAGCCTTACCGCGCGGCATCGGATTACAAGCTGCCGCACTCAGCACTGCACTGCTATCCCACAGGATTTGCGAAGGCTCAGACTTCATGATTTCGCCGCATGAATTCCCTCCAACCGCGGTTTTGTCCTGAGCCCATACTGTGTATTCAATCGTTGAAACTAAGTTGGTTACGCCAATTCTCTCACGTGTTTGGTCGCAGGAATGGGATCAGGTCAGAATCCAA
>JAXDCU010000226.1:0-10369 GCA_034677645.1 Verrucomicrobiia bacterium | reverse complement strand
GTGCAGGTCGGCTGACAACAGCCGTTCGAGCCTTCCCACCCATAGACATCGCCATTGGCGATTCGGAAAACGACGCCAATGTGTCTGACGATAGCCGCGTTGGCGCTCACGCAGTCGAGCAGCCACCAAGGGACGGCACCGCCATGAAAAGCGCCCCGAAAACGCTCGGTCTTGCCGCGAAGCGTTTGCCATGACGACGCGGCTTCGGACAGGACCGCGGCGGCATCGGGCCAGACTGTTGCGTAGTGGCACCCCATCCATGAACCGGCGCTGCTGTACTTGTTTGGATAATGCCAAGCCACCAGGAAAGGCACCTCAACGCTTGCGCCAGCGGGCACGGTGACGGTGGCGGCGATCGCGCATCGATCGGTCACGCCAGGCGGCGTGGGCGCGCTTGGTTTGGCGTCCTTGAAGCCGTCAAACGCGCCTTCCGAATTGAGTCGGTCCCACGCTCGGTCCCAGTCAGCGAACGAAGTCATCACCGTCACGGAAGGCGATACTGGTGTCGGTGGGCCGCTGGTTCCCGCAGGTTCCTTGGACGTGTCCAACACGCTAACAGCCAGCTCTCCAAAACCCATCGCTTTGGGATGCTGTCCTTCGAGCGACACGTAGCGAGCGCCACGCAAACCACACAACAGCTCATAGGCTCGTTGCCGGGGTCCGACGAAGCCAGCTTCGGCAGGATCGAGGATTGAACCGGCCGCCAGCACAACCTTGCCGCTCTCGACAGGTCGAGCGAACAGCCGCAACCCGCCGGGTCCAGATTGTTCGAGCAAGTCCTGCCGCGGGCTGAGACCTTCGAATTCGACGCGGCCAGCCTCCGGCGCCGCGTCAGCCGCGGCTCGCAGTCCGCTGAATCGCACCGGCAACAACTCTTCGAGCAGGTCGAAAGTGGCGCGATTGGCGGCGTTGTCTGAAAACACAATCTCATCGACGTTGATGTGTCCCCAGCCACCTTTCTGCTCATCCACGATCTGGATTTGAGCCTGGCGTCCGGCGAACTCGCGCACGTCCCAGGACGCGGGTTCGAGCTTTTCGTTGTCCCTGCCGGCGACCGCGCGGACGACTTTGCCATCCACAACGAGGCGGACCTGGGTGTTTGGGTGATGACCGCCGCCCACGAGGAACCGGATGTAGTTGCGTTCGACACGGAACGACCGGCTTGTCAGTCTGCCTTCGGTGTCGTCTCCCCCGAGATACGTGTTCACGAGACCGTTGCCCAGGAAACCCGAAACGCGCTGTTGGTTTGCCAACGTGCCTCGAGCTGGCGCTTCACCAAAAGCCTCGCCCTCGACCTGCCAATCCCTATAGCCACTCTCGAAATCCTCGAACGGAATGTCGGGCCGGGTGCTGGCTTGCTCGATTGGCTTGCCGCCAGTAAATGCCCCATATGCGCGCAGCAGCGGTTGGTCCCGCCCCCCAAACACAAGCACGGCGCCAGCCCGCACGGCGTCGCGCGCGGCCCTCAGGAGTTGCTCTGGGAGGTCCAAGGGTGCTTCTTCAAGCCATACAACCGTGCGCGAAGGGTCTTTGAGTGGGGCGATTGCGGGCTTCGTGGGGTTGAGAAACTCGACCCTGAGATTCGGAGGCCGGTCTGCCGGTGGCGTGCTCAGCCCTTCAAGGTTCGACCCCGCAACCAGCGTCACCGGTTGGTCCAGATTCGCCAGGTTCCCCGTCAATGCTTTCATGATCAAGCCGGTCATTCCTTCGGCGCTGAGCGGCGCGTTCACGTTCGATCCCAGACACGGATGTCTGTCGTCTTTCAGCGCGCCACGCGCGTCGTATCCGACTGGATTCTGGACGAACGCAGCCAGCGACACTGTCCGCGAACTGTCAGTCCGGTTGGTCAGTCGGAAAACCAGCGCCGCGATCGGCATTGACGAGATGCGGCTGTCCAAGGGAACGAACGGGCTGAACCCGCTCAGTTCGACCGCAACAGGCAACGCGTCGTCGATGTAGCGGAGCCGCGCCACCGGGTACTCACCCGTCATTTCGATGCGGCTGACGCGCGGCCAGCTCGGGCCGCCCGCGGTCTGGAGCAAACGCGTGATGTTGCCCTCCTTTACCGCGAAGAAGAAAGGCACCTGGCCGTCGCGCAGTGTGTTGAAGAGCTGCCAGTTCGTGAATTGACCATCGACTCCGATCTCGAAGTTACCTGTGCCGATGCCGCCCAAGTGCATCCTCGCGTCCGTATGCGTCTCCGATCGATAGACACGCGGTTGTGCCCGCGCGGACAGGGTCTTCTTCCAACGGTCGAATTCATCGGGTGGGAGGGCAAACGCGCCGCGGCTGTCGGGTGCCAGCAAGGCGCCAGCCGTGCCAGCCCCCACAACCCCGATGAACTCGCGCCGGCTGTAACCGTCAGACACCGGCTGACAATGACCTGAACAAGCACACTTGCGCATCCGATTCCCTTTCGTGTCCGTTTGAGCGCCGGCGCCGACTACGGCTCTTTTGCCATACCGGATCGCTGGCACATGTCGATGTCGCCGTAGTTTGCGGCCGCAAGCCGAGCCGTGCAAGAGCTTAGCACAGGGGTCAGTCCTCACTATTGACAATAACGGGTCAGTCCTCACTTTTGACACTGCCTTCGGGCAGACTACTTCGCTGGCAGCACCAGACGCCACATGCGGCCCGGAGACGACGCGTTCACCGCCAACGCCTTGCCGCGCCGGCGGGACAAGTGGCCGAATAGCTTGTGCCGCTCTGTCTGCGTGCGGCACGCGCGGGCAGGCGGTTGAACCGCCCCGTGTGCAGGCCCAGAGACCACTTCATGCCGGCAACCAGATTGCCCGCGGCGTCTCGACCACTGGATGAAGATGAGTCTCCATCAGGCTGACCCAATCCGCTGCTTGCGTGACATGAGCGCAAGCAGGAAGGGCATGGTTTGTGTCAATAGTGAGGACTGACCCCTTATGTTGACTTTTTCCCTAACAGACTCCTAACTGGTGTGGTGATAGACACGACGGCGAAACTGAACGGGTTTGCACCACGATTGCGCGACGCTGCCTGGGTGGGATTGGACACCGAGGCTGATAGTCTTCATGCGTTTCCCGAGAAAGTCTGCCTGATCCAGATCAGCATTCCGGGTGAGGACGTTCTACTGGACCCTTTGGCGGGAACTGACCTGACCGCCGTGTGGGCGGCGTTAATGGGCAAGGAGATCGTTCTGCACGGGGCGGACTACGATCTACGAATGTTGTATCGCACATACAGGTTTGTTCCCACGCGGGTTTTTGACACAATGGTGGCCGCCCGGTTGCTGGGTATCGCGCGGTTTGGTCTCACCGACCTCTTGGCTCGGTTCTTTGGAGTTCGTCTGGACAAGGCGCCTCAGAAGGCCAACTGGGCAAGACGCCCCCTGACGGACCGAATGATTGCATACGCGCTCAATGACAGTCGCTATCTGCATCCTCTGGCGGAGATGTTAGGCCGACAGCTTGCGGACAAGGGGCGTGACGACTGGCATCGTCAAGCCTGTGAGCAGCTCATCCGCGACTGCACACGGCCGTCGGCTGGTCCTCCCGCGGACGCGTGGCGCGTGAAGGGATCGCACCGGCTTGGGCGGCGGGCGCTAGCCGTGCTCCGATCCCTTCATCAATGGCGCGAGCGGGAAGCCATCGCATCGAATCGCCCGCCTTTCTTCATCTTGGGACACGACGCACTCGTGACGATAGCCGAGCGGGCGGCGGCTCATCACAGTTACGATTTGTTTGTTCCGGCACGGTTTTCCCAACGGCGGAGCTACGCTCTGCGGGAAGTGGTTGCCCAGGCCATGGCGCTGGGGGAAAGCGACGTGCCACATCCGCCCTGCCCTCAAGGGCGACGTCAGACCATGGCCGAGAGGCATCGACTCAGTCGCTTGCGTCATCGTCGTGACCGGCAGGCCGCCGAACTTGGGTTGGAGCCGGCGTTGATTGCGAGTCGGTCCATGCTCGTTTCCCTTGCGCACAACTGGGAGGCCAACGCTGCGCAGCTGTTACCTTGGCAACGGGAACTGCTGAGCGGGTAGCGGTCAATCGCCGCCATTGCTGCAATCGAATCCCGCCTGTAGGGACGCGTTCCACCGGGTCACGGTTTTGTCGGGCAAAATCAGGGACCGAGTGGAATCGGTTCCTGCCAGGTTGATGGGGAGTCCCCTTGTTCCTGTGAACACGCTTTGGCGCCATGAACCAGATGCTTAACCACGAAGGCCGCGAAGACCACCGAGGAAGAGCTAATAGGAACCTCCGTGGTCATCGTGCGCTTTGTGGTGGTTGTTTTGCCGGTTCATGGGGAGAGGCCGGCACCGCGCAGTGCGCGGGCACCTTGTCACCGCAACACGCGTTTCGCGCCACACCAGCGGGCTGCATAGTAGGGTTCGCGCAAAGAGGAGATTGTTACACCGCGCTTGACGCTCGAATGGGCGAAATGTTCGCCGCCCAGGCTCAGCCCAACATGAAACACGCCGCGTCCAGGCTCGCTAAAGAACACAAGGTCGCCGGTGCGCAGGGCCGATCGCGGGACGCTGACACCCACAGTGAACTGAGCGGCGGCCGTGCGGGGCAAGGTCACGCCCGCAACGTTTCGGTAGAGCAGCCAAGTAAGTCCCGAGCAGTCGATGCCGCGACGGTCCATGCCGCCATAGAGGTAAGGCGTCCCCATCCAGGACTCAGCGGCAGCCTGCCACTCCCCAGGCCCTACGGTTCGCGGGCTTGCCTGGCGGGGCTTGGCAACGGGCCGTTCTGGCCGGCGGCGTGCCGGCGCCGGTTCGACGGTGCCGCATCCGCTCAACAGCAGGCAAAGCAGTACCAGGCTTACTGCCGCGTGGGCCGGAACTCCTGTTTTGCCCGGGGCATCCATTTCTTTAGATCGGCAATTCGACTCTCGTCGAGCGGATGTGTGCGCAAGAACCAAGGCGTGTTGCCGCCCATGCGTTTGCTGTAATCGGCGAATCGCTGCCAGAATGCGACTGAGGTCTCAGGATCGTAGCCTGCGCGAGCCATGTAGATCAGCCCGATCTCGTCAGCGCGCGCTTCCTGGCCGCGGCTGTGCGGGAGAACGACAAGGAGCTGGGAACCGACGCCGTAGGCGTTGTTGAAAAGCGTCTGGTTCTGGGCGCTTTCGGCTCCGATGTAGGAGCTGACGATGTTGCCGCCGGCCTGCATCACCATCGCGCGGGAGACTCGCTCCGCGCCGTGGTGGGCGGCGGCATGAGCCACCTCATGTCCGATGACCGTGGCCATGCCGTTCTCGTCTTGTGTGATCTCGAGGATGCCGGTGTAGACACCCACCTTGCCGCCAGGCAGACAGAACGCATTGGCTTCCTGGCTTTCGAAAACGACGAATTCCCAGGAGGCGTTTGGCAAGTCGGCGACCGCCGCAATGCGCCGCCCCACTTTCTGTACGAGCGCGTTCGCGGCCGGGTCGCGGCTGATTGGCACATCGCGCTTCATTTGGTCGAATGAGGAGATACCCAATTGAACCTCTTGCGCCGAAGACACGAGAATCATTTGCTTGCGACCCGTAATCGGCTCGGTGGCGCATCCCGCGAACCACACCGCCAACGCCAGCGCGCAGACCACGCCTTTAGTTAGATCGATCAGTCTCGTTTGCACACCTGCATTAGAGCACAGAGCAGCAATCTGCTCAAGACACAAACAGCCGGATTGAGTTCTGGCAAGCCCTCAGTTGAATGCGGCAGGGCTGGACCGCCGGGCCAGCCGGCCGTGCACGGTGAGCTGTCTTGCGCGGCGCGCCCCCGCAGCCGCGGGGTCGCGTCCTACCGAGATTGAGAAGCGGTTACGAGTTCCGGTCGATTGCCCTTGGCATGGGGAGTTGAGCCGATTCTAATAGCGCTCAGCCTGTACCAAGCCACAGCATGAGAATAGCACTTTTTTACGGCTCGGGCACGTTACCGATCGATCTGCCGGAAGAACGCACGACGGTGATAGCGCCGACTCCGCAACCAGGGCTGGCCGACGAACGCAGCGCGGTTGTGCGCGCTCTCGAAAAGCCGATCGACGCCGAGCCGCTCCGAGTGGCGGTCAAGGCCGGCGGACGGATTTGCGTTGTGTTCACGGATTTGACGCGCGCGACTCCAAACGAGCGGCTGATTCCATGGTTGCTCGAGCATCTGAGCGATGTTCCCGCGGACCGGATCACGCTTGTCAATTCGACCGGAACACACAGACACAACACTCGCGCCGAGCTCGAGCAGATGCTTACGCCCGAGGTTGTCCATCGCTACCGGGTAGTCAACCACGACTGCCACGCCGAGGCTGACTTGGTCGATGTGGGCCAGACACGCGACGGCACGCGCGCATTGATCAACCGACACGTGGTCGAGGCGGACCTGCGGATCGTCACGGGTTTCATTGAACCTCACTTTTTTGCCGGGTACAGTGGCGGCCCAAAAGGAATTATCCCTGGCTGTGCCGGTCTCGGCACGGTGATGAGCAACCACGGCGCCCGGAACCTCTCCAGTCCGCAAGCCACGTTTGGCGTTACGGTAGGGAATCCGCTCTGGGAAGAAATCCGCGACATTGCGTTGCTGGCGGGCCGGAGTTTTCTGTTGAACGTGACGCTCAACGACCAGCGGCGGATCACCGGGGTGTTCGCTGGCGACCTGATAACGGCGCACAAGGCGGGTGCTGAGTTTGTCCGGCGCTCAGCCATGCAGGCCGTGACGAGTCCTTTCGACATTGTTATCACCACGAACAGCGGGTATCCCCTTGACTTGAATCTCTATCAAGGCGTGAAGGGCATGGCCGCCGGTGCGCGGATTCTGCGCGAAGGCGGGCTCATGGTTCTGGCGTGTGAGTGTCGCGAAGGCGTGCCCGACGGGAGTCCGTACCACAGTTTGCTCAAGCGATTTCCAGACACCGAGAGACTGCTGGCGGGCCTGGCTGCTCCCGGGTTTGCCCACGCTGAGCAGTGGCAAGCCAATATCCAGGCCGTTGTCCAGCGCAAGGGAACAGTCTTGCTCCACAGCTCAATGCCCGACGCCGTCGTTCGCGAGGCGCACCTTGAACCTTGTCACGACATAAGCGCGACCGTCCGCGCAAAGCTCGCCGACCTTGGCCCACGAGCTCGCGTGGCTGTTCTGCCACATGGACCGCTGACGATACCGTACCTGGCCTGACAGCCGTCAGGCATCAGGCAGACGGCGTTGGGGTGTCAGGTGCCAGGCCGCGCATGCCCAGCGACAGAGTTGGTGTTCACAGGCGCCAACGTCGGGTTTGGATTTCCGCTTTTGCATTCTAAGAAGGCCAGGAACAGGACCGTGTTCAACACGATCACGCCAACAACCACAATCCAGAGGATAAGCCGGGCGCGGCGCGCTTCACGCGGTGGCGCTTCCGTCAGCGAGTTCGTCCGCATGATATGAGCTGCGCACCAGAGGCGCGCTGGCGACATGAGTGAAACCCAGCGATAACGCATGTTGTCGCAGGTTGTCGAACCGACCTGGAGTGATAAACTCGGCCACTGGAAGGCTATCAGACGTGGACTGCAGGTATTGGCCCAGGGTAAGCAGGTTGCATCCGACGCCGCGAAGATCGCGCAGGGCTTCGATGACCTCGTGAGTCTTTTCCCCAAGGCCGAGCATAAGCCCTGATTTTGTGCGCGAGCGGGCCGGGAGTCGCCGGCGCGCTTTGCTCAAGACCGACAACGAGCGGTCATACATCGCACGCGACCGCACGCTGGGCGTGAGCCGTCGCACGGTTTCAAGGTTGTGATTGAAGACATCTGGACACGCGGCCACGATCGCGTCGATGGCTGAGTTGGAATCGTTGAAATCGGGCGTGAGCACCTCCACGACGATGTCGGGCTTAGCCGCGTGCAGCGCCTCGATTGTCCGAGCGAAATGGCCGGCGCCACCGTCTTCGAGATCGTCACGCGCTACGGCTGTGACAACGGCGTATCGCAGTCGCATTTGGACGGCCGCCTTCGCCACGCGCATTGGTTCATCTGGGTCTAGGGGCAGAGGGCGCGCGGTCGTGACGGCGCAAAAGCGGCAGGCGCGCGTGCATCGGTCGCCGCCGATCATGAAAGTGGCCGTGCCTCGGCTCCAACATTCCGATTGATTAGGGCAGTGGGCGCTTTCGCAGACGGTATGGAGGCGCAGAGCGTCGAGGAGGATGCGCGTGTGCGTGAAGGCGCCGTTTGTGGGCAAACGGATGCGGAGCCAATCCGGCAGTCGCCGCCGCGGGATTGGCTGTGGCATTGGCGATATGAGTGATTGCACGTCTTGGATCAGGTTCGCGAGACCATGCGAGCATCGAGAAAACGTTTCACGATCCGAGCAAAGCGCGAGCCAGTGCATACGCTTGGGTGACCCTTTGTGCAAGACGCCTTTTGCGACGAAGGCGCGGTATGGAAGGCAGTGCCACGCGCGCTGATTCTGTTTCTAGCGCGGCGGGTCAGTGAACGTGCGCGCAGCCGCACACCGGCGGGCACAGGTTCACGGTGCGCGAAATCTCTCTTCTGAGAACGCGTTGGGACCATGAACCGTGCGGCGTGGTCCACAACCGAACCGCCTGAAGGCGGAACTCTGGCAAGCTGCTTGAGCTTTCCGCCAGAGTACCGCGTTTACGCGGTAAAGCAAGGTTCATCGAAAGGATTCTATCGCGAGAAGGCATTCCCGGCGCTCAGAATGGATTGCCAGACCGCGCAAGAGTCGGTATGGAAGTGTACATGAAGAGCATGCGCTTTGCGGTGGGTGTGAGGGTCTTGGTTGCGTGCTTGCTAGTGAGCTTTGCCATGCCATCGGTTGTTTTGTGCGATGGCTTGGTTTGGCTTGGCGAGCCACCCCGGGTCTCGGATGACAGCGTTGGTCCGGGCCGGCCAGCGGTCAGTCTGGCGTCCGACCCGCCGGTGCGATTCAGCGTCAACGTTGCCAGTCGTGAAGAGGTGCGCAGTTTTTTTAATGCCGTCTTCATGGCGTCCGAGGGCGCTGAGCCCGGCTGGAGCGGGAACGTGGCGACATGTGACGCGGGAACGACCTCGGACGCGTTTCGGGCTCTTGTTGAGGTGCGCGTGAACTGGATGCGTGCTTTGGCTGGGGTGCCAGCGTGGGTGTCTTTCGACGATGGCTACAGCGCCAAGGACCAACGCGCCGCTCTCATGACGAGCGCGAACGACGGGCTCAGCCATTACCCGCCGTCGAGCTGGGCTTGTTACAGCACGGAGGGAGCCGAAGCTTCGGGGAAATCGAATCTGGCAATTGGCAGCTCAGGACCTGAATCGATCTCATTCTATGTTGAGGATTTTGGCGTGGGCAATGACGCGGCTGGACACCGTCGTTGGCTTCTTCTGCCGCAGACGCGCGTGATGGGCACTGGGGACGTACCGTCGCACGCCGACGGCTCCGCCGCCAATGCTCTGTGGGTTCTGGATGGGAACATGAGCAAACCACGGCCGACCACTCGCCATGTTTATGTGTGCTGGCCGCCGCCGGGGCATGTACCATATCACGTGGTATATGGGCGCTGGTCATTCAGCTATCCGAACGCGGATTTCAGCACAGCTTGGGTCACGATGGCGAGCAACGGCACGGCTGTGGCGGTCACGGTCGAACCCGTGCGGACCGGTTATGGTGAGAACACGCTGGTCTGGCGCCCGACGGCGGTGGACATCAGCAAGCCGTTTGCCTGGCCTCGGCCGGGAAGTGACGTGGCGTACTCAGTCGGGATCAGGGGCGCTGTTATTGGGGGCGTTAGTCGGGACTTTGACTACACGGTGACTGTATTCGACCCGCGCGTGCCCGGGCCGGACTCGGTTTTGCCTGCATTGACGGGGTCTGATGCGCCTGTTGTGTGGCAAGAGAATGTGTATCAGTTCACGCCGGTGCCGGGAGCGACGGGGCATGAGTGGGCGGCGATGCGGCGTGTTCCCTGGACAGCGGTCGAGGGTGGGGAATCTGGCATGAGCGATTTCACTGTGAAGACCTCGCCGGGCTACGATGTGTTGGTTGGAGGCGCCGGGGTTGGATCGAGCACTGCGTTGCACCTGGCGCACACGGTGCCGGACGATCAGACACTGACATATCGGCGGATCGTCTTGCCAGGCGCGGGAAGCGCGCTCAAGTTCAAAAGCCGACTGACGTGGGCCAGCACGACCCAGCAAGCGCGCGTCCAGGTTTCGCTCGACGACGGTGTGTCGTGGGAGGATGTGTATTCGCAGGCCGGCACAAGCAGCTCTGGCGAGCAGTCATTCCAGGCGCGGACTGTTTCTCTGGCCGCGTTTGAGAACCGGCGGCTCTTGGTGCGTTTCTTGTACGGTTACACTGGCAATACTTACTATCCGGGAGCTGACTTGGGCTGGTACATCGATGACATCACTTTCACTTCAGCCGAAGAGTTGAACGGGCTCATGCTTGGCGATGTGC
>JAXDCU010000225.1:0-2996 GCA_034677645.1 Verrucomicrobiia bacterium | reverse complement strand
AAGTGTGTTCGAAGAAAAAAGATGAGG
This sequence comes from Verrucomicrobiia bacterium, assembly GCA_034677645.1. Classification (GTDB taxonomy): domain Bacteria; phylum Verrucomicrobiota; class Verrucomicrobiia; order Limisphaerales; family J093; genus JAAYVR01. The sequence goes on along the minus strand of JAXDCU010000225.1, from coordinate 2,969 downwards.
GAGGGGCGGTGGGGAGGTCTAAGCGACCCACTCGATCAAAGCGGGCCGCGCGAAAATGCCAATGTCGTCAACTCGAAGAATCGGTAATTCGGAACCGCTGGATACCATCCGAAAAAGGCCGTGATCCGTCGGGACTGTTAGTTTGTCGGGCTTGCCGGGTGGGCTTCGAAATCGATCTCGCCTTTGGCCCGTCCGGCGGACACATAGAGGCGGTACTTGATTCCGGGTTCAAGCCGCCGGGGCCGGTCCCGTTCATTGGCGGGGCGCATGCCGCGAATCTGCTGACCGTAAACAAATCCCTTCAGAGGAATAGAATTGGATTTGGTAACCAGATGCCAGAGAGGGGCCGGATTCTTGTTCGTGGCCAAAGCCCCCACTGCAATCACTTTCACCTCAGTCAACTTGTAGCGATCCTCAAGAGTGAACGTGACTGGTAACACGCCACTGGCGGATCGACCGTATCGGACTGGACGATCCGACTTGAGGATTTGAATACGTGGCACGTTAATCCAGTCCGTGAAGTAGTATGCATAGACCGCGCCCAACAGGACCGCCAGCCCCACGAGAAACCAGCTCTTGCGAGTCATGACCAATGAACAGTAGACGAGCCAGAACCGCTGTTATTCGACGAATGGTCGCGGCGCGGATGAGGCGCACGGCGACCGCCCGCTGAATAGGGAATGAAGACCACATCCGTCAGGACCACCCGAGCTCGAATTGCGACCATGCCCAGCGGGCATCGCGGAATGCACGCCAGGCCCGCGCGCGAACATTCTCTGCCTCCGTGCGTCTGTGCATTTACATTGATAGAGTTACTGGTTGTTATTGCCATCATCGCCATTTTGGCTGGCATGCTTTTGCCGGCTCTCGGACGCGCCAAGGAGGCCGGACGCCGCATTGCGTGCGCGAACGATATGCGGCAGTTGGCATTGTCGGCCACCATGTACGCCGACGACAACAACGGATCGTACCCGGAACGAACCGTGGGGCCGCGTTGGCCCGAGCGCCTGCGGCCGGTCTATCTGGAAGTGCGGCTCCTGCGCTGCCCGAGTGACGGCCCGCCCGTGCCCAGCACCGGAAGTGCTGGCACGAATGGCTTTCCGGGTGACGCTTCGCCGCGCAGCTACCTTATCAATGGCTGGAACGATGGATTCAAAGAGCAGCTCGAATCCGAGGCGGGACAGCAGATCGACAACAACTTGCTGATGCAGCTCATAATGGGGCGGGCCATGCGCGAATCCTCGATTGACGAGCCGACGGAGACAGTGTTGTTTGGCGAGAAAGACAACCCGTCTCCTCATTACTACATGGACTTCCTTGAGGGAATCGGCAATGACATCACCGAGGTTGACCAGGCCAAACACTCCAAACCGGTCAAGAACTCGCGCGGGGGCGGCTCCAACCACGCGTTCGTGGACGGCAGCACGAGGTTCATCAGGTTTGGCAAGGCATTCACACCAATGAACCTGTGGGCGACGACGCCCACGTGGCGCGCAACACTGCTACAGTTCTAGTATGACTCCTAAACCAAGAACGCCGCGGACTAACGGCAACGGACTTCCCTGGGCTGGCGCGATGCTGATCGCGACAATGGCAATACTGGCCGCTGGTTGCTCTCAGTTGGGCACCGCCCAAACCATGAACTCGCGATCGGATATGACTCTTCGCGTCATGACATACAACATCCACCATGGCGAAGGCATGGACAAGCGAGTTGACCTCGGACGCATAGCCCAAGTCATACAACGCGAGAAGGCGGACCTGGTGGCCGTGCAAGAGGTGGACAAAGGCGTGGAGCGGACCAGCAAGCGCGATTTCCCGTCGGAACTCGCGGCTCTCACGGGAATGACTTGCTTGTTCAGCAACAACTTCCACTACCAAGGCGGCGAATATGGCAATGCGATCCTGACCCGATATCCAGTTGTGGCCTGGACCAACACGCACTTGCGAATGCTGCGCGAAGGCGAACAGCGCGGCGTGTTGCAGGCAACGGTAGATGTGGGAGGCAGGAAACTGGTGTTCATGGCCACTCACATCGATTATCGTCGGGATGACGCCGAGCGTGTAATCAATGTGGCCGAGTTCAAGGAGATCGCCAAGCGGTACGCCGGCTTGCCTATCATCATTGCCGGCGATTTTAACGATGGACCGGAAAGCCGCACTCACGCCGCGATGGCGGAAAGTTTTGCCGACACGTGGGCACTCATCGGCGCGGGGTCGGGCTTCACCATCACGAGCACGAACCCCAACAAGAGAATAGATTACATCTGGATTTCCAAAGACGGACCATTGCTGCCAACTAGCATCTGGGTGCCTGAGACAACCGCATCCGACCACCTCCCTCTGGTCGCGGAAATCCGGTGGCCCGACACACGCTGAATTCAGCCGGTTTCACATGCGCAGTTGACAACTGCCTAAATGCAGGGTCCATTACTGGAGAATCATCCGGCGGCAGCGCCGCTCAACCGAGAGGACTGAACATGGAAACTCACTTCGACGCGATCCAAAACGCCCAGCCCGACATCTCACGCGAGAAACTCAAAGAAGACATCCGCGCCCTCGTACACGACGCGGAAGAGATGCTCAAGGTCACGGCTGACAACATGAACGACAAGGTCAAGGACGCACGCTCGCGGTTGACCGCGGCTCTGGAGCGGGCAAAGGCCAGCTCCCATCAACTTGAGGATAAAGCCGCCGCGGCGGCAAAGGCGACCGACCGTGTCATACGCGCACATCCTTACGAATCGATCGGCGTGGCTTTTGGGATCGGCGGGGTGTTGGGTGTGCTCGTGGGCCGAAAGTAGACCATGGCTTCAGCCGACACTGAACCTGGCGGAATAGCCGGATCGGTCCGCCGGATGGCAGCGTGTGTGCTGGCGCTGGCTCACAACCGGCTCGAACTCTTAGCGATCGAGCTCAGAATCGAAGAGTGGCGCCTGCTGAACCTGCTCGTCTGGATGACCGTGGGT
>JAXDCU010000224.1:0-10565 GCA_034677645.1 Verrucomicrobiia bacterium | reverse complement strand
AAGTGTGTTCGAAGAAAAAAGATGAGGGAGGGGCGGTGGGGAGGTCTAAGCGACCCACTCGATCAAAGCGGGCCGCGCGAAAATGCCAATGTCGTCAACTCGAAGAATCGGTAATTCGGAACCGCTGTTCGCGGCCCTGCGACTCAGAGTGGGGGAAGGAACGAGGCCAAATTCGGGCGAGGGCCAGGCAGGCAGGCAGTACGGATTGTGGGAATCAAGGAATTGGAACTGTGCGGCGGCAAGAGCCGGCTGTTCGGCTAGACAGGTGTCCCTTGGGGCTAGGCGAAAACGCAAGCCCCGGACTTGACACACTGCTCTTGGAGGTCTTCGAGTGCCGCAAGCCGATGAAATGGAGAAACGTCGAGAGCTTTCCGTTAGGCTGACATGATCAGCCATGAACGCCCAAAAAGCGAGATGACGAAAAGACTGAAGACAGAGTGCAGCACGTAGTAGGCAGCGGCCAAGAGGCTCCGTCCCTGTTCGGGCAGCAAGGCGAGTCCGAAGAAGAACGCCAGCAAGATCACCCTGTCGGTTTCTGGCCCGAGCGTGTTCCGGAGGCGGGGACCCTCAGCGCGCGTTTTCATTCATGGTTTGTGGATGGCGGTGGTCAGCCTCGTGGTTCGAAGGTTCCAAACAGCCCACAAACACGGCAACCGCGACGCCCGCGGCCAACGCGAGTGACAGCTTGATTCGATCATGGGAATGAAGTTGCACTTCCGGCAACAAGCCGGTGCCCGCGATGCATAAGAAGGTGCCCGCGCAAAACGCGAGTGCATTGCCCAGAACCACCGGGTTGTCCGCGGCGAAATGGCTAACACCAGCCGCGAACAACACGGCGCCGACCGGCGTGACGAATGCGAAAAGGGTATTGATCAGATGACGTGAAAATCGCGAGCAGCCGCTAGCGGCCATGAGGGTGGCCACCGCCACCGCATCGAAGGGTTTGTGGAGAATAATGACCAGCGCTGTGCCAAGTCCCAGCCAATCGGCCGAGGCGCGCGGTCCCGCGTGTACAGCGGCCGCCAGGGCCACGCCGCCGATCAGGGAGTGTAACGTCATTCCGACGGTGGTGGCGATCCACGAGAGGTGACCCGCGGACTGTTCCGCCAGCGTAGGCGACAAGTCGGCTTTGTGCGATGCTTCGTTTCGTTCCGGCGCGCCTTCGGAAACATCGTGATGATGGTGTGGGAAGAAGCGTTGCAGGAAGAACATAGCCAGAAAACCGCCGATGACATAACGCATCGTTTGCGCCACCGACTGATTTTCTTGCGCCGCATGTGGCATGAAATGGAGCAATGCCATGCTTAACATCAGGCCGGCAACGAAACTACCCGCGATCTGCAGCCGCGTGTGAGTCAAGCGCATGGCCAGCAACAACCATCCGCCCGCCAGCGAGGCCAGCAGCACTAGCACGCAGTAAATTGCCAGTTGTGCCGAAGGCGAAAGAACAAAGTGGTTCATTAAATGGTCATATGCTCCCATGGTTCAGCGAAGGCGTAGCCGCGAGCTCATTGCCCTCGCCTCGGCCGTTGGCCACCAGCACCTCTTCGTTGTGAGCCTCGAAGCGCCTGTACACGGTGGTGCGCTGTTCAATCCTGGCGTGGTTGGCTTGTACTTCGGCCAGGAAAGAACACTCAGGCGCAGGCTTGGCGTGGAAGCCGGAATCGTTCACTTCTTGCTCATTTTCTTGAAGGTCATGAACCAGTCGAGGGCGTAGGTGTCGGGGTCAGGCCTTTCCATGCGCTGTTTGGCGGTGCCGCATGAACCCGGGGGGGGCACGATAACGTCTTCGCCCGGCTGCCAGTCGGCCGGTGTGGCGCATCCATACCTGTCCGAGGTTTGGAGGCCAATCAGGAGGCGCTTGATTTCGGGAATATTGCGTCCGTTCGACATCGGGTAATACATGATTGCGCGAATCTTGGCCTTGGGGTCCATGATGAACACGGCGCGAACGGCCTCGGTGCTGCTGGCGCCCGGCTGCACCATTCCGTAGGCCTTGGCCACCTCCATCGTGACATCGGAAATGATCGGGAAAGTCACTTCAACGTTGGCCATGTCCTTGTATTTGATCTTCTCTTTGATTGTTCGCAGCCAGGCGATATGCGCGAAATGACTATCGATGGACAGCCCAATCAACTCGCAGTTCAACGCCTTGAAGTCGGGCATCAATTTGGCGAACGTCATGAACTCGGTCGTGCAGACCGGCGTGAAGTCGGCCGGGTGGCTGAATAGAATGACCCACCTGCCGAAATACTCTTTCGGGAAGTTGATAGGGCCCTGGGTCGTGTTCGCCGTGAACGGAGGCGCGTCCTCGCCGATCAGTGGGAGGCGGACAGTGGTTGTTGTCTCAGGGACGGCGGGGTCTGTTGTACTCATTTGAGTTCCTTTCTTTTCTATCATGATGGTTTAACTAGTGTTTCACTAACAACGGAACATGGGCTATCTACACAACTGGTAGACCACGATGCCAGCCGCGAGCGAGACGCACAGCAGTAGTGCCGTGGCTATGATGGCTGGTTTCCATGTGCCAGTCTGCTGCCGCATCACGACCAGCGTCGCGGCGCATGGGATGAACAACATCTGGACCACCAGGAAAGCCAGGCTTGCCGCCGGAGAAAGTGTCGCCCCCACTCGCGCCGCCAGTCCCGCGCCGTCAGCGGCGCCGTAAAGTACGCCTAGCGTGGCGACTGTGTTTTCCTTCGCGACGAAACTGGTAAGCAGGGCAACGATCGGTCGCCAATCGTCTAGTCCCATCAAATGGCCTATGGGCGCCAGAGCGCGTCCCAAGCGAGCCAGCAGGCTATTCTCCAATTGGCCGCCAGGCAGTATTGAGAAAGCCGCGACTAGCAGGGAGACAAGAAGGATAATTGACCCCGCCTTTATTACAAAGGCGAACGTGTGGTGCCAGACAAACAAGCCGATGGTCCGTGCGTTTGGCAAGTGATAGAGCGGGATTTCCATTATGAAAGCCGTGTGCGCGCGCTTAAAGGCAAGGCGATTGATAGCAATGCCAATTAGCGCCAGAACGATGAGGTTGGCAGCTACCAATCCCCACGATACAAACACGGCGGCTCCGCCGAAAAACGCCGGAGCAAGAAACGTGATCACCGCCAAACGCCCAGTGCAAGGCACGAGCGGCGCCAGGAGTATCGTCAACCACCGGGCGCGGCAGTCTTCGATGATGCGGGTTCCCATGACGGCTGGCACATTGCAGCCAAATCCAAGGCAAAGGGGTAGAACCGACTTGCCGTGCATTCCCATCCAATGCATGTAACGATCCATTACATATGCCGCTCGCACGAGATAGCCGACGTCCTCGAGGAAGGCTAGCGCGGCGAAAAAAACGACAAGGATGGGCAAGAACGTCACCACCGTGCCGGCGCCGCCAACGAATCCGTTGATGATCAGACGGGAGAACCAGCTCGGCTCGGAAGGCAACACTGCCATTAAGGTTTCAGACAGTCCCTTGACAACCACCGCCTCGAGCCAGCCCACCACAGGCAAGGCCAGAGTGTAGGTTATCCAGAACACAAGACCAAACACGCCAAGCAGGAGCATCAGTCCCCAGACCGGATGAGTGGCGACTCTGTCCAGACGATCCGTCAGGGTGACGACTCCGGGCTTTGGACGGACGACAGCGGCGCGAACCATACGTTCAATCCACTCGTAGCGCCCGCCGGCAATGTCTAAGTAGGCGTCTTCGTGCTGCATGAGTCGCCTACAGACTTCCTCCCACACCGCCGGCGCCGTGGCGCGCAACTGGTCGCCGACTTCGGCGTCGCCCTCCAGCAGTTTCATCGCGACCCAGTCCACGGTGTATGGAGAAGAAACATGTCCGCTGATCAGGGCTCGTATTTCATCGAATACGGTTTTGTGCTTGGGTCGAATCGTCGGTCGGCTTGGTTCGAATGCCGTCGGATTCCTCGCCAACTCGAGCGCCGCGTCCATCAACTCGCGCAGCCCCTCACCCTGCGAGGCCACAAGAGACACTACGGGCGCGCGCAGCGCAGCCGCCAACACGTGAGCCTCCACTTGAATGCCTCGCCGCCTGGCCACGTCCGCCATGTTGAGCCCGATGACCAACGGCACTGGCAAAGCGAGCAGCTCAGCCACCAAGTATAAGTTGCGCTCCAGAGCCGCGGTATTGACGACCACCACCACGACATCGGGATGTCCGTGTATAATGAAGTCGCGCGCTATCCGTTCTTCCTCCGAGTTAGCGGTCAGGCTGTATGTGCCCGGCAAGTCCACCAAGCGCGCCAACTGGCCCTTATAGGACAACTCGCCTGTCTTCTGTTCAACGGTTTTGCCAGGCCAATTGCCCACGTGCTGGTTTAAACCGGTGAGCCGGTTGAACACAGTCGACTTGCCAACATTCGGCTGTCCCGCCAGCGCAATCGTGACTTGTCGACTCACTTCAGCCATGGAGAGCTTCCACGAACATCTTCGCGGCCTCGCCGCGTCCTAACGCCACGCGCGTGTCGCGTGCTTCAACAATGATCGGTCCCCGCCCATAGTTCTCGACGACGACCACTGGCGTCCCAAGCGTGAAACCCAGCGCGGTTACGCGACTGGCAAACTGTTTGCCGCCACGCAACTGTCGCACAATGCCTCGGGCGCCGGCGCACACCTCGCTCAGAGGTGTGAAAACCGTCGCCGTCGAAGCGGATCGCTTTCTGTTAGGCATGAATACCTCTCTGCTTCGCGCCGCAGAATCCACTAGCCCACTCCGGGGGTCAAGACTGGGAGAATGCAAAACACCCAGCGCGCTCACTCGGAGCTGCAAATCAACACTCCGGCGATGAGCGTCTAATTCTCCGCGGCTAGCAGAGTTCATCCTACCGTGGGCGAAGTTCTGATTTTGTTCGTCCGGTCTTTGGCCCGGGTTCTCCCGGCAAAGCGGCTTGGAACCATTGCTCGATAATACCACTGTCCACCCGTGATCTGGCCAACCACCTGACGCTTGACCTCCAGGCTTTCAATCAATTTGAGCGCTTCCGTCCGATGCAATCCAAGGCCACCGGCCACGTCTAGCACGGTGCAAGGCCGCCGGCGCAAAAGTCCAAGCACTGCGTCGCGACCTGGCGAGAAACCTCCGCAACCTTGCGACCCGCGGAATTCCGCGATCACTTCCGCTCGCGGAGTAAACAGTCCGGCCAACTGATTCAGGCGCTTTGACGGAACGGGGAATGCGAATTCCTCCGCGGGCGGGCGAGCGACCGTGTTCAACTGGACCCTGTCCGGTGCGATGCGTTTCACCCACTCGACGAGCTTCTCCACCTCGGACGGGAGGCCTGTGTAACCTCGCAGCAGAAACACCTCCAACCAATACTGGCCGCGGAATTGACGCCGGAATTGCACAAGACCCTCCGCCACGCGTTCAAAGGAGAGGGATTTGTGCGGTCGGTTCAATACGCGGAACCGGAGATTGTCTCCAGCGTCGAGTGAGGGAAGGACAAGGTCAGCATGGGCCAACTGAGCGCGGACTGCTGGTTGCCAGAGGAGCGAGCCGTTGGTCAGCACGGCCACTGGGATACTTGACATAGCCTTGATGCCGTCGATCAATTCCCCGATCCGGGAATGCAGAGTGGGTTCGCCGGAACCGCTCAGGGTAATGTAATCAGGGCGTGTCTGAACCTGTGCGCGGATTTGCCTGAGCACCTCATCGGTCGGGGCCCATTCCTTGCGTCGAATGGTCTTGCGCGTGGTTCGCCCCAATTGACAGTAGATGCAATCGTAGGTGCACGTCTTAAACGGCACTAGGTCCACGCCTAGTGACCGTCCCAGCCGCCGCGATGGAACCGGGCCAAAAACGTACTGTGTGGCTCTTCGTCCGCTGGTCATGGCTTCAGTGCATCTGGAGTGATGTCCGTCTGAGGCGCTGCTCCGGCGGATTCCTGTCGACGCTCGTAGTCTTCAATCGCGGCCTGGAGAGTTTTTACGGCCAGAAGAGCACAATGTTCTTCGGCTCCCTCGCTGACCGCTTTGAGCACATCGGCCTGGGACAACCGGCGGGCTTCGCTCAAACTCCTGCCTTCCGCGAGCCAGGCGGTCATGGCGCCGCAAGCAATTGACGACTGACATCCGTCAGTTGTAAAGGTGGCGCGTTGGACACGCCGGTCAGCAATCCCCAACCAAAGTTCCATCGTGTCGCAGCAGGGCCCTTTCACGCGCGCATTGCCGTTGGCGTCTCTCAGCGGCCCGAAGTTGGCTGGGAGGTATCGGGCACCAAGTCGGTGAAGGTTTTTGATATGCTTGTCCATAATTGTGAAATGGCCTGGGCCGCCGGGCTTGAGCCAAGCTCGACCACTGGCTGGCCTCTGCGCTGGGCGGCAGTCACGGCCGAGTCGTATGGGATTCGGCCAACGACGGTCGCGCCCAGCTCATTCGCGCGGTTTTCGATCCGCGTCGTAATTGCCGGGTTCAGATCGGCTTTATTCACGCACACCCAGGCGGCGATTTGGAAGTGGCGGCCAAGGTCGAGCACGCGTACCAGGTCGTGCTCGCCGGAAAGGGTTGGTTCGGTGACGGCCAGAATCCGCGAGGTGCCGGTCAGGCTGGCGATCACTGGGCAGCCGATGCCAGGCGGGCCATCGATGAGGACCAGTTGGCCACGGGACGCCACGGCGATCTGACGCGCCTGTTCGCGGACGAGCGTGACGAGCTTGCCCGAATTGCCTTGGCCAGGCCGCAAACGGGCATGAACCAGAGGGCCAAAGCGGGTGTCCGACACAAACCACTCGCCGCTGTCAACCGGCATTAGTTCGATAGCGTGGTCGGCGCAAAAATCATGGCAAACACCGCAACCCTCGCAGGCGAATGAATCCACCCGAAACGTGCGCGGCACGCGGCCGTTGCCCGGCCCGTCGAAGAAGATGGCGTCGAATCGGCACAGCTCCTCACACTTGCCGCAGGCGGTGCAGTGCCCAGCTTTGATTCGGGCGCGCAAGCCGCCCGTGAACACCGCACGCCGCCGCTGTTGTGGATTCAGAACCAACGGCAGGTTGGAGGCGTCCACGTCGCAATCCACCAGCACAGGCTTATCGGCCAAGGCAGCCAGAGAAGCCGTTACGGACGTCTTACCTGTGCCGCCTTTGCCGCTGACAATAACAAGTTCTTTCATGCGCCAGGTTTCTTTCGCACGCTGTTGACAACATACAACGCCGCGCTGGCAGGCTCCTGGCTCTCGAACAGGGTCGTGCCTTTCACTCCGAGAGAATACTCCGCTCGCACATCGGATTCTCGGTTGATTCTGGGTCCGTCTGGCTGATAACGATGCCGAGTTTCATCTATTCAGTGTTTGTTTGTGAACTTCCGCCAGCAGCCGTTCCCGCAAATGGTCGAAAGTCTGTTCCAGTTCCGGCACGGTTTCCACAATCAGTTGGCCTTGCGAATAGGCCTTGGCGATGACCATCGAGTCGGGAATCTCCGCCAGGATTGGAACCCGTGCTTGACCGCACCATTCCCGCGTCTCAGTTGCACCCGGTTGAGCCCTGTTGACTACGACCCCACAGCCGAGATTCAACGTTCTTGCCACCTCGACTGCCAGCCGCAGATCGTGCATGCCAAAAGGCGTCGGCTCGGTGACGAGCAACACATAGTCGCAGTCCCGCACCGTTTCGATCATCGGACACGCAGTGCCGGGCGGCGCGTCCAGAATCACCCACTGTGCCGGGGGGGCCGCTTGTTTGGCCGCGCGGATGACGGGCGGACTGATGGCCTCGCTCACATTGAGGGTGCCGGAGACAAATTGGACCGGGCCGGCGGCCCCGGTCTTCACTACGCCCATCGGGTGCTGCAATTCCGTTATGGCCGCGGTGGGGCACACAAGCGCGCATCCGCTACAACTGTGACAGAGGTCCTGATACACCAGGGTCTGGTCGGCCAAACAGACGATGGCATTGAAGCGGCAAATGCGAGCACACTCACCGCAGTGATCACAAAGAGCTTGGTCAACCCGTGGCACCAATCGGCCAACTGGGTTTTCGCGGGCCACGGTGGGCTTCAAAAAGAGGTGGCCGTTGGGCGCCTCAACATCGCAATCCACATAAACCACCGTCTGGCCGTGGCGCGCGAGCGTCACAGCCAGGTTAGTGGCAACGGTGGTCTTGCCGGTGCCGCCCTTGCCACTGGCAACGGCAAGCTTCATGCCCGTCACTCAGCAGCAGGGCCGGCAGCGCTCGGTTGTTGCTCTGGTTTTGTCTCCAACTGGGCCATGCGCTGCCGCAGTTCCGCCAACTCATTCTGCAGCGTCTCGAGGTGTTGGCGCAGCTGCAACCGTTCCTTCTCCATACTACTCGCCTCGCCTTCACTCGAAGGCGCCGGGTTTTGGTCCGAAGCCGCGCGCCAACCTGACTGCGCTCTTTGCCAGCCGGTAAGGCCGGTGGCGTAGAACCAATGCCGCCAACCTCGGCCGCCGCCGCGGCCTCTACCCCAGCCTCTACCCCAGCCGCCACCCCACCCACCTCCAAGTCCGAATCCCGGTCCACGGTTAGCATAACCGGGACTTCCAAACGCAGCGCAATACCCGGCTGCACGACCGGTTCTTGGTCCATGGCCCATCGGGCCAGTTCGATCTCCGCTTGGCATATTCACTCTCCTTCCTTCATTTGGTTTTTGTCGTCCATCGGTTGTTCTGGCGCGGGGGGAGGTTGTTGAATCATCCCGCCCTGGCTCAGGCCACGGCCTAAACCGCGGCCGCGACCCCAACCACGGCCTCGGCCAGCCTGACCTCTGCCACCGCCACGGCCAAGGCGCTGGCCTCTTCCGCATGGGCCCAAACCCCTGCCGACTGGTCCCTGACCGAGGGGACCGGTTCCATCTCCCATTGGTGTCATGATTTGTCCTTTCGCTGACTTTCGTTATGTTTGGTTAAATTCGTTCATCAGCCCCGGTTTTGGGCGGAACGGCAACGTTGCCCGCGTTCTCCGGAACATTTCGGTGCAATACCAGGCTCCCAACCGGGTAGCCGATGTGCCGAGCCACCACTGCACACTTCGCCTTGAAGAGGAAGAAGACGTCCCGATCACACCCATCCAGCGATTCAAAATTGGCCTGTCCTTTGGCGATGATCAAACCAGAGCCCGCAAAACGCCGCTGGAATTCCGCGCTGCAACACTCGAGTACTACGCCGGCGCAAGCGTGGCCTGTATCCGCTAGAGCAACTAGACCTTCCAACCCGGCGGCTGCCGCGTCCGCCATGAGGGCGTCGTTGATGGCGGGCCCACCTTTGACAACCACGGTCACTTTCTCGCGCGGCAGTAGCTCCAGGAGCAACCGATCAAATACCAGTTCACCAGCATTGTCCGCCAAGAACAGGATGTCAGATGCGCCTTCGGCCGCCGCGAAGAGTGTCTCGACGTTGCCATGCATCGGCGCGTTGAAAGAACTCTCCAGCGCGGCTGGTATCTGTTCCGCCGTCAGATCGCCTTTGATGCCGAAGTCGATGACGTTGGCCGCGATTGCGAGCTTCACGGCGGCCTTGCGCGGATTTTTCTCCGCACGCAGGCGCTCGCGCCAGACCGGCAGCAGCGCCAAGGCGAGCCGGTTTGATTCCTGTTTGATCGCCAGATAGGGGTCTTTCTGCCCAGTTAACTCGCGAACCAACCGGTGGATTCCCTCGCCGAAGCGAGCCGGTGTTTGCGCCATGTCGGCTTGACTGGCGCGCCTAAGCACTTCACGCAGAATACGCTCGTGTACCTCCTGGTCATGGGTCGCCTGACGGGCGACATTCAACGCCTGCGACAAGAAACATGGAATGCAGTCCAGCGCGCTCTTCATTACCAGTGTCCTTGCACGTTCGCCTGAGACATGGGCTGGAGCTGGTTGGCAAGAAAGGCCTGTACAGCCTCACTAACAGTGCCGCCGTCCGTGGCGTAAGCTTGAATGTGGGCGGCTTGGAGGGCGCTCCACGCCTTTGGCCCCACGTGGCCGGTGATGACGGCTCGGACGCCCTGGCGCGCCAGAGTTTCCACCGCCTGAATTCCTGCTCCCTGAACGGCGTTAACACCGCTGAGGTTGTCAACCACGGTCTGTTGGCCAGTTTCGGTGTCCACTATCCTAAAGAAACGAGCGCGACCGAAACGCGGATCAATCGGCGAGCTCGGCTCCGACCCCTGAGTTGTAATGGCTAGTTTCATGTTTAGTGCGTCTCCCCCGCGCCTCGCTCGCAGCCGTGATGATGACCGCCTCCTCCGCCGTGGGCACAGGTGGGTGTTGTGTAACCCAGTGTGCCAGTCAGAAACGCCTGCACCAGCTCCTCAGGGGAAGCGCCTGCTGCACCCGCATGAACAGCAATGCCGTTTTGGGCGAACAGGTCTAGAGCGCGTCGGCCCATGCCGCCGGCAATGATCACTTTGACGCCTTGCGCATGAAGCCAACGCGGCAGGACTCCTGGCTCGTGAGGCGGCGGAACGGCCCGCGTTTGGTTGACTATGCGTTTAGACTCGAGGTCGGCTTCGATCAGTGCGAATTGCTCGCAGTGGCCGAAGTGGTCGGACAATCGTTCGCCAACTAGTGGTATCGCTATCTTCATGCTAGTTTGATGTTTGGTTGCTGAATCGGTT
>JAXDCU010000223.1:0-9842 GCA_034677645.1 Verrucomicrobiia bacterium | reverse complement strand
GTAACCTACAGAATCCAGGCGGTCTCTTCGCGGATGGGCAACCTGAACGATGCAGTGGGCCACGTGCTAAGCGAAGGCGACCTGTCCACCGCCGGAGTGTCACTCATCCTGGGGCTCGCCGCCGGGCAGTCTCACAAAATGGGCTTTGTCTTGCTGGACGACCCGGCGCAAGGCATGGACGAAACCTTGCAGGGGAACTTTGCGGCTGCACTGGCGGGCTTGGATCACAAGCGGCAGGTGGTTGTGCTGACGCATCAGCGGAGCTTCGCTGATGCGCTGGAAAAGCAAGGAGCCAAGTACTCGCGCCTGTCGGGCTGGAAGATGGGCAAACTGCACTATGCTGCACATTCTGCCAAATCCACTTAAGCTGGAGGTGAAAGTTTCCCGCACCTCAACGCACACGCTGTCGCAGCGGGACCTCGATGGCGTGAAGCCCGGCGGTTACGCCGCCATCCTCATCACGGACCGCCGGCACCACGGTCCACGATGGCTGTTGCTCCCGGGCGGGGTTCTCCAACCGGGCAGCCACACCGACGCCGCCCTCTCTGCGACTCGCGGGTGCGCTCCGTCGGAACTTGAAGATGAGCTTAACCGAATCTGGAGCGACTGGATTCTGGATGAAACCGTGTGGAGCAGGTTATTCCAACAGGACCATATCAAGGTCAAAGCTGGAATAGAATGGTGCCTCCAACAACACCCCCCGCGCATGAACCGCAGCGCCGGCAACCTCCGCGAAACGCGGCTTGCCGATGCATTGAGACGGTTTCGCGCAGGGCTTGACCGTTTTCTGTCGGCCGAGGAGGGGCCGAAGCAGGAAGGCTTTGTCCACCAGTACCTGCTCGCCCACGCGCTGGAACACGTGGGCTACGAGGCGACGGTCAACCCCATCGGTGTTCCCGACATCTCGGGAATGCTGCGCGCTGGTGCCCGGCCCGACCTGATCCAGAAAGTCACCGCCTGGCAACCTGTCTCCGCCGAAGAAAAGGCGCTGAAAAGCACCATCGAGAAATGCTCCGCCGCCTCGCTGGAAGCGCTGCGGAATGTTCTGAACGGCTGAGAGCCGGAAACGGACGAATCATGGGACATGACGTCGACATTTGTCATGTGTTGGGAAATCTCCTGCTCGCCACCAGCGGGTCGCTTCCGGCCGCACACCGGAAGCTGGCAAGGGGTGCCAAACCCGCGCTGAGTCGTGCGAAGAACTGGCGGCGGTTGAATTCCGGCGCGTTTGTCATGCAACCGATTTCATGAGCCGAGGTTAGGCTCGCGGTGACTTTACGCAAGCGTCTGACGACTTTCGCCGCACGGCAGGTCAACCCACCACCAAGCGGGTCACAAGGCAGCGGCGCTCGAGGTTAGAAAACTTCTGCCGCCGCCTGTCCAGACAGTGGCCACCGGTGTGGCCCGCTCACTCCTTCCTCAACTACAGTCGGGTCAGATCGAGCAGTCTCTTTTCGGCGTGCTCGAGCAGCTTCAGTTCGTGGGCCTGGCGAGATTCGATGGGGAGCGCTTGCGCAATCAGATGCGATGCGCCCTCGCGATCCTGGGAGTAGCAGGCTCGCTGCGCCTCATCGAGCAATCGCCGGAATTCGCCGTGGCGACGCTCACAACGTTCGGCCAGGTCGTTGATGGCGTGTTCCTGCAGGATCTTGCCACGTTCCAAATGAATCTGCTGCTTGAGCCTCTCCTTCTCGGCATCTGCCAGTTGCCCATAGCACGAGTTCAACTGACTGATTTGACGCAGGTCGAAGCTTCCAAGCCGCCGCAACAAGGTGTGATCGGGTCACGCCCAGGCAACGCCCATCGACTTTGGACGCCCCACGGACGCGGCAGAAAGACCGAGTCACGGGTAGACAAGCTGGAACGTCTGCGGTCGAAGGGGGACCTTTCAAGGCTGAAACGGCCTCGCACCGATAACGTAAAGGCCGCGAAAGCCTTCGTGCGTCGAGTCGAAACCCAAAAACACGTTCGCGTCCGGCGCGCCGAGTCGTTGCGCGATAATCGGCAGTGCGGTCTCGGAGGCCGGCGCGGCGCCATGATCAGGCTGGCTCGTGGCACCAGCCGGAGACACGGAAAGCGTGAGGAAGACTGCGAGAAGGGCGAGGATGCGTATCGCGTTCACACAAGTCGAAGTTGCCCCCGCACCGTCTTCCGGGCAAGCGCGGCGTGCGGGAGCGCGGAGCGGCCGTGTCACTATCTGTTCGCCTTGTGCGTCTTGGGAAAGTGTCGATGTTCAACTGCACACTCATAAAGACCATGAACCGGGTAAGGACGCGTTCCATCGCGTCCCGCTCTTGTCCGTTGAAGTTTGGGACGGAGTGGAATCCGTCCCTACCGGAATCGGCGGCTCGGCTGGAGCCTCGCCCTACCGGGGAATGCACAGGTTCATGGGGAGCGAAAATTCTTTCTTAGAACGCATTGGGCCCATGAACCTTGCGGTCTGGTCCACAACAAACCGCCTGAAGGCGGAACTCTGACCGGTCGCGAGCCGGACAACGCCACGGACCATGCAGAGCGGCCGCCCGCCAGAGTCCCGCGTTTGCGCGGCAAAGCAAGGTTCATGGGGAGGCGCGCTGCGCTTGCATTCGCGCCAAAGCCGGTTCAAAAAACGCTCCGTGAATACGGCCAATCCCAGCGAGGCGTGCAATGGATGCCTGCATGTCGGAATCGTGACGGTGTCTTCCTTACTCATCATGTTGTCCACTCACGCAGGTTCACCGACGGTGAAGGTCGAACCTCGCGAGATCGACGAACTCCTCGCCAACCCCGGCATGGGCTGGACGCTCCACTTCTATTCGAGATGAGTGGTGACCATGAAACGACTCAAGGGGCTGAACGTTCGTGAACCGTGGCATCTTGCGGCGACACTGGCGGTGGGGCTGATGCTGGCGCAGCCAGTCCGGGCGCTGAAGCTCGCAAGCGAGGGACAGGCAACGGCCGCTATCGTCTGTGCGTTCGGGGCGACGGCTGCCGAACAGATGGCAGCGGACGAGATCGCCGATTACCTGCACCGGATCAGCGGCGGCGATTTCCGTGTCATGCCTGAGAGCCAGGCACCACCTGAGGGGAGCCGGGTGTTCGTTGGTCTCACGGCTTTTGCCCGTCGCCAGGGCTTGGCAATGAATGCCCTGGGACCGGAGGAGTGGGTCATCCGAACGGTCGGCGACGATATGGTGATCGTAGGTGGGCAGCCGCGCGGGACGATCTACGGCGCTTATCATTTCCTCGAGGACGTGTTGGGGGTGCACTGGTGGAATCCGTTCGAGGAGAGTGTCCCTCAACGCAAAACCATTCAGCTTGAGGTCCTCGATCTGCGGGGCGAGCCGGGTCTCCAGTATCGCGACATTTACATGTTATACGGACATGACGATGGACGGTTCGCCGCGCGGAACCGGCTCAACCGCGATGGAGATGCGCGGATCGGGGCGCGGTACGGCGGCTGTCGCGACTATGGACCGCCCTACCATGTCCACACTTTCGATAAGTATTTCCCGCCCAAGGAATACTTTCGGCAGCACCCGGAATGGTATTCGTTGGTTGATGGCAAACGTCTGGCCGAAGGTGGCCAACTCTGTCTCACGCATCCAGCGCTGCGCCGGGCTTTCCTGGCCAAACTGATCGAGAACATCGAAACGTCGTGGGCCGCGGCCAAGGGTGCCAACACGCCGCCGCCCCTGGTGTTTAGCGTCTCGCAGAACGACTGCATGAATCCTTGCCAGTGCGAGCGCTGCCAGGCAATCGCCAAGGCCGAAGAGTCTGAATGCGGTCCACTGCTGGACTTCGTCAACTACTTAGCCGATGGGATCAAGGGAAAGCACCCGGAAGTGTATCTCGACACGCTGGCCTATCAGTACACGCAGAAGGCGCCCAAGACGATCCGGCCCCGGGACAACGTCATCGTGCGGTTGTGTGACACGGAGTCCGACCCCACCAAGCCGATCACCGCGCCGGCCAATGCGCCCTTCCGCGACCACCTGTCCCGCTGGTCGCAGATCGCCCGGAACCTGCGGGTCTGGGATTATGCGGTGACCTACGCTAATCCGGTGGGGATGCCGATGCCGACCACCCAGACCTACGGGGCGGACTATCGGTTCTACGCCGAGCATCACGTCGAGGGGGTGTTCACCGAGCTCGAATTCGAGATCCTGGCTGACATGCGCGATTTCAAGGTCTGGGTGATGATGAAGCAGCTCGAGAATCCGGACGCCGACTACGACAGACTGGTTGCGACGTTTACCGATGGCTTCTACGGGGCTGCCAGCACATTCGTGCGCCAATACCTTGCCGACCTGCAGAAGGAAGCGACTGTTCGCCAGACGCCCTGCAACTGGAATTCGACGCCACTGTCATTGACCTACCTGAACCTGGGATTCATCGACCGGGCGCAGCGGCTGTTCGATCAAGCGGAGCAGGCGGTGGCGGGGGACGAGATGCTCCTGCGCCGGGTACGGCACGCGCGTCTGCCGCTGGATCGCGCGAGCTTGGCGGTCCACACTAGGCTGACGTCGGACTGGCTGGGGCTGGGGAAGCCGGCATCACCGGCGCCGCCGGATCGCGATGTGGTCGCCCGGCGCGTGCTGGAGACGTGGCTCGCCCAAGTGAGGCTACGCTTGCCTGAATCGGCGCAAGAAGCAGAGAAGCAGCGCGCCGAGGCCGAAGTGCGTCGATACACGACGATTCCGACTTCCGTGGTGCTACCGGAGAAGTTCCGTCATCTGTCGCCGGGGGCCGTTAGGGACTACCTCGCGACGATGACGCGGAATTGGGCCGACCTCGCGAAGGTGGTAAAAGACCCCGAGGCGGAGAGCGGGATGGCCAACAAGCTGGATTTGACGGCAGAAGGCCTGGAGCACCCCGAGCGATACGTGCTACCGATGCCCTGGGGGCTTTATGCGACCGTTGAGAAGAAGACGATCGGCGGCAACACGATCAAGCCCGAGGACGTTCCCGGCCCGGGATATCACTGGTACAAGATGGGCACGTTCCCCGTGGTGCCGGGCGCCTACGTGTACTTCTTCTGGAGTTGGATTATCCAGGTGGAGGCGGATAACGCGTTCGACCCGGCCGAGCCAAACACGCCATTCGACGTCTGGGCGAGGATCAAGTTCCAGGGGCCAAGCTTCCCGCACGCGAAAGCCGGCGACCGCGATGCCATCTTTGTGGAGCGATTGGTGCTGGTGAAGCAGCCGCTTGTCCGCGGCCAGTTTCGCGAAATGGACTCGCTCATCACCAATCCCGGTCAGGCGTGGATGAGCCAGCAGCGCAGCCCGCAAGCCGAACCGCGCTTCCCTTACTCGGTCGTGTATGAGGACGACATCGGTTCCTACGGCATTTGGTGTGAGTGGCACACGAAGAACCCTGGTTCCGGTCGCGGTGCGCAAGCAGATCGTCGACCTCTATCTCCAGGCCTACCGCAAAACGCCGCTCGTATTCATGTCCGACGATGCCGAGGTGTTGGACTACACGCTCCGGTTCTTCCTGCTTGATGCAGCCGGCGAACCCGCGTTCACCAGCGACAGCGAGACCGATCCGTGCGACTGGCTTCCGGGCGAGCGCGAGCTCACCGAGTCGCTCCCGGTTCCCTCCACCTTGAAAACCGGGGAGTACAGGCTCGCGGTGGCGCTGGTCAATCCCCGCAGTCAGCGCCGATCGTTCCGCCTGGCGATCGACGCCCCTGAGAATCAAGGGCAATACGAACTCAGCAAAGTGAACGTTCAGTGAAGAGCGGCGCGGAGTCACTCACCGATGATTTTCACAAGGACGGCTTTGCGGCGTTTGCCGTCGAACTCGCCATAGAAAATCTGCTCCCATGGACCGAAATCCAACTCCCCTCCAGTGATCGCTACCACGACCTCGCGTCCCATGACCTGACGCTTGAGATGGGCGTCCGCGTTGTCCTCGCCTGTTCTGTTGTGGCGATACTGTGTAATTGGCGCGTGAGGAGCCAGACGTTCGAGCCAGGTGTCGAAATCGTGAAGCAAGCCTTCCTCGTTGTCGTTGATGAACACCGACGCCGAAATGTGCATTGCATTTACCAAGCAAAGCCCTTCCTGCACACCGCTGCGCCTGACCAGCACGCTTACCTTGTCCGTGATATTCACGTACCCCCGCCGGTGGGGAATCTCGAACCAAACGCGTTCAGTTAGCGACTTCATACGCCGGCAATCAAAGCAGAACCGGCTTTGTTGCGCAACGCGAAGCGGGTAATCGCGTCTATGTCACGCGCCCGAACTTCTTCTCCAGTTCGCGGTAGTTGATCTCGATAATCGTGGGCCGACCGTGTGGGCACGTATACGGCATGTCACAACGCCGCAGTTCGCAAATGAGGGCTTCAAGCTCAGTCCCTTCCAGCGGATCATTGGCCTTCACAGCGCGGCGGCAAACAGTCTTGGCAACCATCTCTTCGCCCAGCCGCAGCGTGTTCACGGCCTGGCCCGCCGACTTGAGTTCGTCGAGAACATCAATCACAAACTGCCGCGCCTCCGACGCCCGCACGTAAGGCGGCAAGCCGTCGAGCAAAAATGTCTGTTCGCCAAACTCGCTCAGGCTCACCCCCAGGCGGTTGAGCGTCGTTAAATGCTCCCTCAGGAACTGAACGTCACGCGGCGCTAGCTCCACGGTCGCGGGCAGCAGCAAGCGTTGGCACGGCGCCTGCCCTTGATCGAGTCGCTTCAGCGTCCGCTCGTAAAGCACGCGCTCGTGAGCGGCATGTTGATCCAACAAAACCAACCCCCTGTCCGACTCCAAAAGAACATAAAGCCGCCCAATCACGCCAATCAACCGCAGCGGCACGCTCAACAGAGGGACCGACTCAGCACTGCTATCCTGCTGGATTCCTCCAGGCACAACACCTGCCCCGGCTCCTTCGACACCCACACCGCCCTCCGTCTCTTCCCGCTCTGGCACGGGAGCTGCCAGGCCTTCCTTACGGACCGGCACCGATGCCGCCAGCGACCGTTCCGACTCGGTCGTCGCCTCGACAGACGTCTCCGGGTGGTCGGAAGTCCGACCTGATTCACGCGCCCCGACAGGTAGCGGCACAACTGACTGGATTGCGGTTTGTTGGGCCGCAGTGGGTTTACTGAGTCGGGATTGGCCGGGGAGCTGGTCGGGTGTTGGGGTGGATTGTGCGGTTGACTTCCGTGTCAGCAGCAGTCCAGGGGATGCTTGCTGCGTATGCCAGCGGAGCAAGGCCAGTCGTACTGCGTCTGTCACTGCCTGGCGAACTGCGTATTCAGACCGGAATTTGACCTCTTTCTTGGTTGGGTGAACGTTAACATCGACCTCTCCAGGCCTCGATTCGATGAAAAGACACGCCACGGGGTATCGGCCCTTCATGAGCGCTGTGTGATAGCCTTCTAGCAAAGCCAAGTTGAGGCCTCGGTGCTCAATTGGACGTCTGTTGACAAAGAGATGCTGATCTTCGCGCGTGGCGCGGGACACGCCTGGCGCGCCGATGAACCCCCAAACCCGCAGATCGGCCTTGCCCAACTCCCCACGCTCCGGACCTGAGACCCGGCTCATGTCTGAAATCCCATGAAGGTCCGTTTGAGTGTCAACAGACACGAGTTTGAGGTCCGACCCGTACAAAGCCCGCAGCCGCTCCCGCAACGCAGAATGGCGACCCTCAGGCGACGGCCCGATTGGCAACGGAACTAGCTGCCAGACTGTCCGCCGATCATCCACGAACGTGAACCCCACCTCCGGGAACGCGAGAGCGGCAAGCACGAGGTAATGATGGATGTGAGAGCGCTCAGTCTCTTCGCTGCGCAAGAACTTCCGACGCGCTGGCAGATTGAAGAACAACTGCCGCACCTCCACACAGGTGCCAGGCGGGCTGCTGGCAGACCGCACACCCAGTATGCGCCCGCCATTTATCTGAACACAAGTCGCCTCCACCTCGTCGCTGTCACGCTGGCGCGTCGTCAGTGTCAGTCGGCTCACGCTCGCCACACTTGGCAGGGCTTCACCGCGAAATCCCAGCGAGCCAATCGTGTTCAGGTCTTCCGCGCTTTGGATTTTGCTGGTGGCATGCCGTTCAAAACACAGAAGCGCATCGTCACGGCTCATCCCAATCCCGTCGTCGGTCACTCGGATCAGGCCGCGCCCGCCAGCCTGAACTTCCACGGTGATGTGGGCGGCAGTCGCATCCAGGGCGTTCTCGACCAACTCCTTGACCACGCTCGCCGGTCGTTCGATCACCTCGCCAGCGGCGATCTGGTTGGCCACCTGTTCGGTCAGGAGCTGAATACGATTCATGCGAGGTCAATATACCAGGGCCAGGAACCGATGAAAGCATCCACTATCGCCAGCAATACTCCACAGCGCGGGTCAACCGAAGCCGGGCGATCCGGTCGAGAAGATCGCGAGGTTGCATCGCAGCCCGTTCCCCACGCCGCGCTGTTGGTGTCGTCAGCAGGATTATGTGGCAAAGCGGGACCGCTCTGAGTAGTCTCTCCTCGCAATGCAGGCAACGGCTCCGGGCGTGGGCCGGGCCAAACACGCGTCATGCATCATTGGTTGACATTCAGCAGGCTCTGGTTGGCGGCGGCTTTCTGCGTCGGCGTCGCTGTGTTTGCCAGGCCAGGCCGGTTCACTGCTACCGCGATGGCTGTGTTGCTACTTGTGGGGATCGCGGAGGAACTGACGGACATGTTGGACGGCATCGTGGCGCGACGCGCTGGCGCGGCGAGCGAACTGGGAGGATTGTTCGACCCGTTGGCCGACTCGCTGGCTCGTCTGGCAATCTATTTTGCCCTCGCTATCGCGGGCTGGGTGACTATCGCCGTCCCACTCGTAATGACCGCCCGTGACATCCTCGTGGCCTACTCGCGCATTCTCCAAGCCCGCGTCGGTGGCAAGACGTCTGCCCGCGTGGCCGGCAAGATCAAAGCATGGGTGCAAGGAACAGGCTTTCTGTTGCTGGTTGTTTTGTCGTGGCTGAGCGGAAGCGATCTCGCCGCGACGGCGAATACAGCAAGACAGATTATCTCGGCCGTCTTGATAGCAGTCACCGCATGGAGCGCGTGGTCATATCTGCACGGCGCATGGCCGGCCGCCCGGCAACTGGCTCGACCGCGCCCATCCGCACGCGACGAGGTCAAGTAGCGGCGGATGGTGTGGAGTTCGTCGCGGGGAGGTCATGATCCGGTGGAGCGTCGCGAGCGGGGCGTACCGTAGAATCGGCCCTAACGGGGTGAAAAGAGCGCTTGACAAGTGGAATGCCATGTACTATGTAATGCCCAGTACTTGGCTCACATGCGCCGCTACCATTACACCGGACTCGACCCCAAACCCGACCGCCAGCCGGCTCTGAACATCGCCGCCACTCACGCCGCCTTCCTTTCCTCGCGCGCAGCCGCGCTCCTGATTGGCGTTGCCATCGCGCAGCGGAGGGCGATTTGGGGGGCCACCGTGTTTCGAGAGCCGCGGGCGGCGCGGTTGGTGGAACTTCGCGGCGGCACTGGGGACGGAACATGAGCGATTTCTTCGACAACTGGACGGTCCAGGTACGCAAGGGCCTGCTCGATTTCTGCGTGCTCAACACGCTCGCGGAAAAAGAACGGTACGGCTACGAGCTGGTCAAGACACTGGTGGCCGTGCCGGGACTGGGCGTGACCGAAGGAACGCTCTACCCGCTTCTGTCGCGCCTGCGCATGCAGGGCTTGGTCCGAACCTGGCTTGAGGAATCGTCGGAAGGACCGGCCCGCAAGTATTACGCTTTGACCAAAGACGGGCGCAAAGCACTGACAATGATGCAGGACTACCTTGATACACTCAACGCGGGAGCGGGGTTCCTGCGTCGGAAAGGAGAGGGCGCATGACCACGTGGACAACCGCGG
>JAXDCU010000222.1:0-4349 GCA_034677645.1 Verrucomicrobiia bacterium | reverse complement strand
GGAGGTTCCGAATTGCTGGCCGACGGCGCGCGCCGACTGCGCGCCCCCACCCACCGCGCCCACATCGGCCAGGTTGGCGGCAACCTGCTCGAGATGGGCCCGTTCTTGTATCGAAACGACCGGTACTTCCTGCTATTGGCGGGTGAGCCGGCCAGGGCGCACAAGTTTCTGGATAGAATCGTGGAGATGCACATGGCCAACCTCGACCGGTTCCTCGGCGCCGTGGGGCCGTTCATCGACATCATCCTGTTCGGCGACGACCTCGGCATGCAGTCAGGACCGCAAGTGTCGCCCCGGATGTACCGCGAGTTTTTCTTTCCGCGCGAAAAAGCCATGTGGCAACGGGCAAAACAACTCGCGCCGCACATTAAAATTCAGTTGCACTGTTGTGGCGGTGTTCGGGAACTTCTGCCGGGCCTCATCGATGCGGGCTTGGACGCGATCAACCCGGTGCAGATTTCGTGCAAGGGAATGGATGCAGCGGGGCTAAAGCGTGAGTTTGGCAGGCATCTCACGTTCTGGGGAGGTGGCTGCGACACTCAGAACGTGTTGATGCGTGGCAAGCCCGTTGAAGTTGCTGAGCATGTGCGTGAGCAAGTCGAAACACTCAAGCCAGGCGGCGGTTTTGTATTCCAGCAAGTGCACAACATTTTGGCCGACGTGCCTCCAGCCAACATCGTGGCCATGTACGACACCGTGGCTGCGACCGGCCATTACGAGCGGACACGTCCCCCTCCGCGTCGCGCCGCATAGTATCACGAAGAGCAGAATGACAAACGGCCTGCCGTGCGTTGCGGCCCTCTAACCCGTCGGCAGGGTAACGCTCCGGCGCAGCCGATTTAGGGTCTTACCAGTTGGTCTGAATGCGATGTGCCCATCAACGTTCCACTGACGCGGGAAACCTACGCCGATCAGCACCAGGACCAGTGGGCGTTGATGGATACCCGCCCGGTGGGAGCCCCATCCAGGGAACAATACCGACTGCGCACCAGAATCGAGGAACGACACCGACTTCTGAAGTGTTTATGCGACCTAAGTGATTTCCACTCGCGATGCTTTAACGTGGTTGCCACATGGTTGAGCGTTCAACTATGCTCGTACGAGCGTGACGCGCCGCGGAGCATTTCGCTTGGCGCATGCGCGCAATTGTCGGATGACCAAGTCTCTTGAGTCCATCGCGATTGCCGGTGCGTGGGGCTACATCGGACGCAAGCTCCTCGATGCTGCATTGCGCCGTGGTCTACGAGTCTACGTCTACGATCCTGGTGCCACCCCAGACGACATCGATCTCAGAGACGTGACACGCGTTCTGGACGAATCGGCCTTTTACGATTTGAAGGTTGATCTGTATCACTTGGCGCTACACCCGGAAGCCAGACACAAGGGGCAGACGATCCTGTTGCGGCGCGCGCAGTCGGAGCCGCTCTATCTTCTCAACGAAAAGCCAATCGCACCGCCGGAGACTCCGGAGATCGTGCCGCCCCTGATGGCGTCGGTGGACGGGAGCCGGTCAGTCGTGCTCTACGATTTCCCGGAACTTTTTGATCCGCTCACGCACAAGATCGCCGAGTATTTCACCGGTTTTCGCCAGGTCGAGATAAACTCGATCGACGTCGAAAGGTCCAAGGACCGCGAAGACCCATTGAATCCCCGGAACCACAAGCGAATGCTCCCAATCCAATTCCAGGAGTCGTGTCATTGCCTGGCATATGTGGTTTGCATGTTGGCGGGGCGGCTTGGCGGGTTCGAGGAGGTTCTGGCTGGAGGTGTTTCGGTGGAAGCGATTGCCGAGCCGTACTACCCGCCTAATCCCGCGGATTATCCGTATGTTGTGGATGGGCGGTGCGAGTACCGGCTTTCGCTGGGGCGGATGGTTGTGAACGGACTCACGAACTTCAAGAGCGGAGCGCCCTGGCGCAAGCGACGCATCTTGCGCGGGCACGCCGATGGCGAGCCATTTGTCATCGATGCGGACTACCTCGAGGGGAAGAAATACCTTCGGATCAACGGCGCGGACCAGGGCTGGGACCCGAACGCGAGTTCCTACGATGCGATCCTCGCTACGTTGGCTGGTTGGAAAACGGCGGTGCCCCGTCAAGAGCTATTGCAGGGTGTGTATCCGAATCCGCGCGTGGCGTGGCTGGCTTATCAGTTGAGCGCAGTTTTGTGGAAGAGCAGCCGCGATCGGAGGCGGATCGACATTCCTGATCTACCGGCGCTGACGACATTTGACAGTGGCTTCAAAGCGGCTCGTTCACAACTGCCGCGCTACATCGACACTGCTGCTGGTCGCGCGGGACATAGCGTTTATGGACATTGAATCCGCCAAGCAACGCCTATCGTGCGAGCTCCAGAGTCGCCAGGGCGTTCCCCGCTATTCAGCCAAGTTCGTGTTTGCGCCCTATCGCATTTGTCCGCTGGGCGCCCACATTGACCACCAGTTAGGTCCTGTCACGGCAATGGCGATTGATCATGGAATTCTACTCGCCTACGCGCCTAGCGCCGATCGCGAAGTCAGGTTGCGAAGTTTGGATTATCCAGGAGAAGTCCGGTTTGGACTGGATTCTCCGGGTGAGCCTCTGGCCGGCGATTGGGGGGACTACGCTCGCGGCGCCGTTCGCGCGCTCACAAAGTGCGGACATAAGCTGAATCACGGACTAGTTGGGGTCATTTCAGGCCCGTGGAGCGAAGGGGGACTGGGGTCGTCGGCGGCGGTTGGGGTGGCATATCTGATGGCGATTGAGGAGGTCAACGGTCTCAATGTCACTGCTGTGTCGAATGTGATGTTGGACCAAGACATCGAGACGGATTACCTGGGATTGCGGAACGGCATTCTCGACCAGTCAGGGAGCCTTCTGTCCAGGAAGAATCACCTGACTCTCATCGATTGTTCGACTGCCAGCCATGAGATGATTCCAGCGCCAGACTCGACGAGTTCATGGAGTATCCTCATCGCGTTCTCGGGGCTCAACAAAGCTCTCGTGGGAACGAACTACAATCGCCGGGTGGCCGAGTGCGCGGCAGCGGCCCGGATTCTGCTGGACGCAGCCGGTCGGAGCGAAGAAACGCCATTGCTGGGGCGCGTTCGCGACATCGAGTACGCAAAGTACAAGGAGAAACTCCCCGCCGAGCTGGCTCGCCGAGCTGAGCATTTCTTTTCCGAAGTGGAGCGCGTCCGGAGCGGTGTTGAGGCGTGGAAGAAAGGGGACCTTCACGGGTTTGGCGAGCTCATGACTGCTTCGGGCGCCAGCTCAATCAGCAACTATGAATGTGGCTGTCAACCTCTCATCGACCTGTACGAAGTGATGGTTCAGGGGGATGGAGTGTACGGCGCGCGATTCAGCGGCGCCGGTTTTCGAGGCTGCTGCGTTGCCTTGGTGGGGGGGGCAAAGGCAGCGGACATGGTTGATTCGATGCATCGCGCGTACGCCGAGCGCCAGCCGGAGTTGGCCGCGAAGGCCTTCGTCGTGGTCTGCGAATCCGACGATGGGGCACGCTGGCTGAGCGAAGACAACACACCCAGCGCGGCGTAGCCGCAACCGAACGGCGACGCCGAAAGGACTGCTGGTGTCGCATGGCGGCACCTCTCTCGCGCCGCGCCGTATGAGGCGAGTTCGTCGCCGGGGAGGATGGGTAGTTGAGACAGTGGTCGTTCGAATGGCGGAGAGTTTGCGCAGCCTGCGCCAGTCTTGTGGGATGGCAGTGCAGTACGGAGCTCAAGACAACGGCAAAGCGTGAAAGAAGGCTAAGGGAACATGATGTCATGCCGCTCAGAACTGGACTCTGGTGAAAGGCCGCTTTCAGTTGGCCATTTCCGCTGGGTGATATGTGGTCTCCTGCTATTTGCGGCGGTAATCAACTACGTGGATCGCCAGGTCATAGGCATCCTGAAGCCAACGTTGGTTGACGAGTTCGGGTGGTCGGACGAGCGCATATACTCGTCCATCGTGTTTTGCTTTCAACTGGCCTATGCGGTGGGTTTCCTCTTTGCGGGGCGTGTAATGGACACTATCGGCGTAAGGCGTGGCTTTGCCATTTCAGTTACCGTCTGGAGTGTTGCCGCTGTGGCGCACGGACTCGCGGGATACGTCACGACATGGAGAGTCTCGGTCTTGAATCTGGACGCCAAAACCGGATTCGCGGTCGTGATACTAGTCGGCGCGGCTGTTGGTCTGGCAATCGCGCGGTTTGCGCTTGGCTTGGGTGAATCGGGCGCATTCCCGGCCTCAATCAAGGCCGTGGCAGAGTGGTTTCCACGGAAAGAACGCGCGGTAGCAACCGGCCACATAAAAGCCCGAACGAAAGTGGGGGCGCGTGTAACGCCCCGGGTTGTGGCGGGGTTAACACTG
>JAXDCU010000221.1:0-5653 GCA_034677645.1 Verrucomicrobiia bacterium | reverse complement strand
TTCCGCGCCTCCACCCGGACCAGAGCCGAAACTGGAGGACATCATCGCCGAGATTGAGCGTGAGCGTTTGTTCGAGATCATCCGCCAACTGGTGAAGTGGGAGAACTCGAACAACGAGCGCGTGCTGAATGCCGCTCGCGCCGAGATCATGCGTTCTTGCAACGGCAATCCGCCGCCGGTTTATGACCCGTTCTGTGGCGGCGGCTCGATTCCGCTGGAGGCGCAACGGCTGGGACTGGAAGCGCACGCGAGCGATTTGAATCCCGTGCCGGTGCTCATCAACAAGGCGCTGATTGAAATCCCGCCGAAGTTTGCGGGCAAACCGCCGGTGAACCCGGAGGCCAAAAAGAAGCTCGGCGCGTCCGGTTCGTGGAAAGGCGCGGCGGGACTGGCCGAGGACATTCGTTACTACGGCCAATGGATGCGCGACGAGGCGGAGAAACGCATCGGTCATCTGTATCCCAAGGTGAAGCTGCCGAAGGAACTTGGCGGCGGCGAAGCCACAGTGATTGCGTGGCTGTGGGCGCGCACGGTTGCGAGTCCGAACCCGGCGGCGAAAGGCGCGCATGTGCCGTTAGTGCGTTCGTTTGTTCTCGCATCAAAACCTGGGAAAGAAGCTTGGGTTGAACCTGTCGTTGATCAGGGCACAATGTCCTACACCTTCAAAGTCCGGACAGGAGCGGGCAAGCCGAGACCCGGCACAATCGGCAAGAATGGTGATGTCTGTTTACTCACTGGAATTCCACTCACTCGCGAGCACATTCGACAAGAAGGCAGAGCTGGGAGAATTCGGACTCGGCTGATGGCAATTGTCGCCGAAGGAAATCGCGGACGTATCTACTTGTCCCCAACCGAGGAGCACGAACGCCTTGCAACATCCATTGCTGCTCCAGAAGAAACACCGAACACAGACATCATTGGTGACATGCGTTCCCTCACGCCGGTTTCATACGGTATGACGCGACATCGCGACCTGTTCTCGAATAGACAGCTCGTGGCGCTCATGACGTTCTCTGGTTTGGTAAATGACGTTAGGGACAAGGTCTTCGCGGACTCTGGTAGAGACGACGCTTACGCCAGCGCAATCGCGACATATCTCACCTTTTCAATCTCCAAGAGCAGTGTGTATTGGAACAGTTTGTGTCCGTGGTTGAGCCAACCAAAAAATGAAATCGTCGGAAATGCGTTTGGTCGCCAAGCCCTACCAATAGTGTGGGACTTTGCTGAAGCAAATCCGTTCTCTAACTCCGGCGGCAATGTCGAGAAGCAGACTGACTATGTGTGCAAAGTGGTTCTTGCAAGTCCGCCAAACACGATTGTTGGGAACGTGCGACAAGCGGATGCTGCAACGCAAATGACGGATGGCCCAAAGGTCGTATCCACTGATCCACCGTATTACGACAACGTGCCTTATGCCGATCTGTCGGACTTTTTTTATGTGTGGTTGCGGCGTTGCCTCCAATCCGTATATCCGGCTCTGCTCGGCACTGTGTTAGTGCCGAAGGCGGAAGAGTTGGTTGCTGATCAATTTCGTCAAGGCGGCAAAGACGAAGCGAGAGAGTTCTTCGAACATGGAATGCGACGGGTTTTTGAGCGAATTCGGGAAACGAGCGATTCATGGTTTCCTACAACCATTTATTACGCTTTCAAGCAGGCGGAAGACGAAGGGGAAGAAGAAAGCGAAACAGACGTTCCATCGTCAGCCCGAACATCTACTGGATGGGAGACCTTTCTCCAAAGCTTGATTGATGCAGGTTGGCAACTTGATGGCACTTGGCCGTTGCGAACAGAACGTCCTGGACGACTGAGAGATCAAGGAAGCAACGCACTCGCATCTTCCATCGTTCTCGTTTGCCGCCCACGTCCTCAAAACGCCGGAGTTGCTTCGCGTCGCGATTTTTTGGCTGCGTTGAAACGGGAGTTGCCCGAAGCGTTGCGGCATTTGCTGAAGGGCAACATCGCGCCGGTGGATTTGGCCCAGGCGGCCATCGGACCGGGCATGGCCGTGTTCTCCCGTTACGCGAAGGTGCTGGAGACGGATGGCTCAACGATGTCGGTGCGGTCGGCGTTGACGGAAATCAACAAGTGCCTCGACGAGGTGCTGGCCGAACAAGAAGGCGAGTTCGACGCGGACACGCGCTGGGCACTGGCGTGGTTCGACCAGAACGGATTCAACGAGGGCGCGTATGGCGTGGCGGAGACGCTTTGCACGGCCAAGAACACGAGCGTCCAGGGCATGAAGGACGCCGGTATCCTCGAAGCCAAAGGCGGTAAGGTGCGCCTGCTGCGGAAGGAGGAGCTGGACGCGAATTGGAATCCGGCCACGGACTCGCGCCTGACGATTTGGGAAATCACGCATCACCTGATTCGCCGTCTGGAGCAAGGCGAGTCCGGCGCGGCGGAGTTGATCCAGCAACTCGGAGCAAAAGCTGAAGTCGCGCGCGACCTGTCGTATCGGCTCTACACGATTTGCGAACGTCGCAAATGGGCGCAGGAAGCCATCGCCTACAACGCCCTCGTCCTCTCCTGGAGCGACGTGCAGCGATTGGCGGAGGAAAAGAAGGCGGCAGCGACGCCGACGCAGGGGGAATTGATTTGAAGGGAACGAACTACGAATGAGCACATACTATTGTCACTCTTGCGCCCAGGCGCTTAAGCATTATCCGACCACGAACCCGGAAGCGGTCAATCTGACAGGCAGCAACTACCAACTCCAAAAGTTTGTCAAACATACCACTCCCGCATCCGGCAGTTGGGCTGGGAAGAACTCGATCTACGACGATCCAACCTACGAAGCATACAAGAACTACTACGTTTCCGGCAGTCTGTCGGGAAGCTTAGAGATTGATGCCAACGGGAAGAAGAACGTGATTTGGTATGCCAGTTCTTCCTTGGGAACTTGCTGGAAGAACAACGTACCAGTGTTTTCCGGTGATGCGATTAAAATCGTTTTCCCAGAGGACGATCAAAAGGTGCATCACTTCCATGTCGAAGCAGGCAGTTATCAAGCGACCGTCTGCGCGAAGTGTGGAAATCCCATACTGACCTGACTACCCCTCCTGCCATGCAACCCCCAAGCAATTCATCGGGCGTGCGTAACATGATCTTCGTGAGCCATGCGAATCCAGAGGACAACTTGTTCACGCGCTGGTTGGCGCTGCGTCTGGCGCGCGAGGGTTATCCGGTGTGGTCAGACCTGACGAAGTTGCTTGGTGGTGAAGATTTCTGGCGGGACATTGAGGCCGCAATTCGCGAGCGGACGGCAAAGTTCCTGTTCGTGCTTTCCAAAACGTCGAACCAAAAGCAGGGCGCGCTGATGGAATTGACGGTTGCGCGCAAGGTGGGGCGAAACATCCAGGACTTCATCATCCCGCTGCGGATTGATGACATCCGACACGACGACATCAACATCGAGCTTCAACGTTTGAACTGCATTGATTTTTCCAAGGGCTGGACTACGGGCTATGGCAGTCTCCTGAAAAAGTTGCAGGAGGATGGCATTGAGCGCGACCCGCGTTTCACCCCCGATGCCGTCACGAAATGGTGGCGCGGCAACTATTCGGTTGAAGAAGGCGTGAGCACCACCCCGGAGCGTTGCGCGTCGAACTGGTTCGAGTTCTCCAAGATGCCAGAGACAGTGTGGCTTCATTCGATAGACCCGCAGGACAAGTTTGAGAAGGCCGTGGAAGACGCGGTTTTGGCTTTTTCTGTCCCCACGCGACCGCATGGCACTTGTTTGTTTAGTTTTGCAAAGGCGGACGAATTGTCGGCGCAGCTTGCTGAACATGGGCTGGAGATCGTCCACAGCGTGGAGTTAAGCGTAGATGGCTTCATCACAGACGGCATGGAGCATCCCAAGATTGAGCGTCGCGATGCGCGATACATTCTGAGCGGGATGTTCCGTGATGGTTTCGAGCGGTTCGCCATCTCGAAAGGATTACTGCCATACGAACTTTCCGGGGGCGCGAAGTATTACTGGTTCAAGCAAGGGCTGGTGGAAAACGACAAGGTGTTTTTCACCAATCCCGCCGGAGAGAAGTGCTGGCGCGCGATGGTGGGATATAAATCGTTCAGTGCGAAAGAAGGCGAGACGCGGTATCGCAACTGGCATTTCGGAATTCAAGCGCGCCCCTTCTTCTGGCCGTTCACTGGATTTGCGGTAAAGGCGCACGTTGCATTCACGGAAAACGGTGTTCTTTACGAAAGCAAAGCGAAGCAGCACGCCGCCCGCCGCAGCCAGTGCAAGAGTTGGTATAACGATGATTGGCTGGATCGAATTCTGGCGACGATGACCTTCCTTGCCGGGGAGAATGGCAACGAGATTCAGATTCCTTTGTCCGGCGATCAGTTCCTAATTGCAAAACGGACACCGATTTTGTTCGAGAGCCCGGTTTCATTCCAATTGATGGAAGAACAGCCGCCGGTTGAAGAACCAGCACATGACGAAGAAGAAGGCGACGAATCGGAAGAGGAGGAGGTCGAAGCGTGAACAAGCTTATCCACTTGCCTGAACCGACACTGCTGTTTGGCCACGGTCAGAGCATTGAAGACCCCCGCGACGGTTTGAGCCTGTTCGGGCCGTTCGATCCAGCGCAGACGTTTGGCGTGCGCTACGGTGTCATTGGAACATGGACAGGCATCCGGCGTTTCGCGGAATGGGTGGACAAAATCCAGCGGCCTGTCGTGGAGGAAAAACCGACACGACTACGTCCGCCGTTCCCAGGATTCGAGGCGGCGTTTGGGATTCCTTTCAGTCCGACACCGCTGGTGACCGTTGAGTTTGAAGAATCGGATTTGATGAAGCATGTGCTCATCGGCGACCGATTCAAACGGGTTTACGAGACGGCGGGATTTTTCACCGTGAGAATTTTGGAAGCTATCCGAACTGAGGAAGACAAACCAACTCTCTGGTTCATCATTGCTCCCGAGGATGTTTACAAGTATTGCCGCCCTGCGCAGACGGTCGCGTCGGAGCTTCGCATTCAAGCAGCCGGAACAATGAAACCATCGGAAGCGCACAAGCTCCAAAAGCAGCCGGCATTGTTTGAGGAATGGAACGAAGCGGCCGTACCGTATCAATATGACCCGGACTTTCGAAACCAAATCAAAGGTCGGCTGTTGTCGCAGAGTATCCTCACTCAGGTTGTTCGCGAAAGCACGCTGGCACACCGCGAATTTCTGAACAAGGCGGGAAAGCCGACCCGCCAACTCGACAAGCTGCAATCCGAGATCGCGTGGAATCTCGGCTCGGCAATTTACTACAAGGTGGGTGGGCGTCCCTGGAAATTGAACGGCGTCAGAAAAGGCGTCTGCTACGTCGGGCTTGCCTACAAGCGCGACGAGAAGAACGCTGATCCGCAGGCTGCTTGTTGCGCTGCACAAATGTTCCTCGACTCCGGCGACGGTGTGGTTTTCAAGGGCAACGTCGGCCCGTGGATGACGGGGAAGCGCGGGCACTTCCATTTGACGACAAACGCAGCCTATCAATTGCTCAGTCAGGCTATTGAATCCTACAAGTCGAAACACGACGGCAATCCGCCAGAGCAACTGTTCGTGCATGGCCGAGTCCGCTTCGACGAACCTGAGTGGAATGGGTTCTTGGAAGCAGCTTGCAAGCGCACGCAAGTTGTGGGCGTGAAGATTGATGACGCGG
>JAXDCU010000220.1:0-8680 GCA_034677645.1 Verrucomicrobiia bacterium | reverse complement strand
CGGATGGCTGGAGCCGGTGACTTCCCTGTTGTCCGCGGTCGCCGTGCCTGACCTTGTCGTTCAGCGGAATTCCCATGAATCAGTTCCGGCGGCCCACCGCAGTTTAGCGCCGTGGCCCATTCGATTGACTTCAAGCTGGACGGCTTGTGGGTAACCAACCGCCCTCTGGCTGAGGTTCTGAAAGCGGACTTAACGCTCCTGCCTTTTGATACTGAGCCTTGGCGCGAAAGCCGAGGCTCATACTGTGGTGCCATGACACGGGGTCCGAACACTTCCTTCCGGCCCGCTGCGACATCTCGTGGTGGCCACCGTCACAATCCTGCAAGCGCTGTTGATCTCATTCGCGGCCGATGACGCCTCGCTCCGCGAAGAAGCCCAGGCAGAGTTCGGCGTCCTCCAGCCACTGCCGGCGGCAGCGGTGAAGCGCCCCGAAGTGACGCTTGGCCAGGCGTTGTTCTGGGACCCGCGGCTCTCCGCCGATGGCAAGACCGCCTGCGCCGGTTGCCATAGCATCCTTCCTGATGTCGCTGACCGGCGCGATCCCTGCCAACGATCGCGCACCCAGTTCGACGCCATGACGCCGTTCAAAGCTCCCCGACCGGAGACTTGCGCCCAAGTCCCACCACCAGATGAGAAGCTCACTTTGCGACGGCGGCTTTCTTGGCCTCCGCAATGACCGCATGGAAGGCGGGCTTGGGCTGGCTGTTTCCGTCGAACAGCAGCGGTCTGCCATTGGCACGCCAGGAGTTCGCGTCGTTCGGTCCCCAGAAGGTGACCATCTCGACGTGCGGGTCGTGCTTCAGGAACGCGCGGAAGATGTCCGCGTACGCCTCGGCTTGTTTGCGATCGGCGTCGCTGACCAGGCCGCCCTGGGTGGTGACAGCATTGCTGGCGATGTCCGCC
Source organism: Verrucomicrobiia bacterium (assembly GCA_034677645.1). Lineage (GTDB taxonomy): Bacteria > Verrucomicrobiota > Verrucomicrobiia > Limisphaerales > J093 > JAAYVR01. Next base: position 7,777 of record JAXDCU010000220.1, on the reverse strand, counting down.
CCAAATCCGCGCTGGCCGCCTTGCGCGCTGTTGACGTCGAGTTCGGTGATGTGAATGGGCAGGCCGAGCGTCGCGATCTCCGCGAGCGACTGGTCCATGATCTCGAAGGTCGTGGAGACGTTGACGTGCGCCTGCGAGCCGATGGCGTGGACGGGCACCTTCTGCTCCTGGAGGGACTTGATGAGAGTGATCAGCTTGCGTCGCTTGGCGGGGTTCTCGAGGGCGTAGTCGTTGTAACGGAGAATCGCGTCCGGGTCCGCCTCGTGGGCGTATTGGAACGCCTTGGCGATGAAGTCCGGCCCGATGATTTCGAGCCAGAGCGAGTTTCGCAGCACGTTCGTGCCGCTGTCGGAGAGCGCCTCGTTGACCACGTCCCACACCTTGACCTTGCCCTTGTAGCGGCCGACGACGGTGTGGATGTGATCGCGCATCCGATCGAGCAGTTCCTCGCGGGACGCACGGGGCCCGGTGTAAGGGCCGAAGCGGCCGCCGAAGCCACGGCCCGGTCGGCCGACGCCGAACCGGTTCGTTCCGGGCGCATTCGCGTTCCGAACTGGCCTCGGCGGAGCGTTGGTGACTCCCGCAGGTGGCGGGTTCGTGCCGGCGAAGACCCAATGGGGCGTCTGCGAGTGCCAGACGAGCGTGTGGCCGGCGAGGTACATGCCGTTGCTCAGGCCGAAGTTCACAAAGGCGTCGGCGGCGCGGAAGTCATAGCCGTCCGGGCCGCGCTGCGGGTGCAGGGACGCCCACTTCATCTCGTTCTCGTCGACGATCTGGTTGAACTGCGCCCTGACCAGCGCGATGTCGGCGTTGGCCTGCTCCGGCCGGCGGCGGAAGCTCGTGCCCCTGGCGATGCTGCGGTTGATGGCGGTGCCCACCAGGAAGTGGGGCTTGAAGACGTCCTTGAGGGCGGGCAGATTGGCGGACCACCCCGTGGTGCTAAGGGCGAGCAGTCCCGTCACCAGGCAGCGGGTGCAGGCGTTGGGGGTCAAGTGGTATGGTTTCATGGTCGCGTGTTGTCTTGGTTCTTAGTGGCTAGTGACATGACGCGATAGCGGCTGGAGCTGAGGAGGGCTGGCCCCGATCCCCGCCAGCGTGCCAGCCCGCTTCTGGTTGACGATGCGCTTCAGCCGCTCGCTCAACGGATGGTAGTCCTGGTCTTCCTCCAGTCAAATCTTCAACTCCGCCGCCAGCATGGCCTCGATGTCCAGCGTCTTCGCGTCCGGGAGCACTTCATCGAGCTTCGCCGGGTAATTTTCGTTCAGCTCGTAAGTCGGGAATGGTTTCTTGAGTTCCGGCGTCCGCAACAACTTCAAGATCGGATTCTCGACGGTGCGCGCTTCGGTAAACGGCGTGGATTGGGGCTGCATGGTCAGGTCAGTTCGGTGAGTTCCTTCAGGCAATCCAACAGCGAACAGACCCGCACCCGTTCATGCACGGGATAGTGTTCCGGGCCGGGATACACCACCCAGGCCCGCTCCAGCTTCAAGTCCGCCAGCGCGATATGGAGGGACTTCGTCATCACCGGCGCGTCGGCGCACTTGAACTCGACGCCGTAGCGCTTGCCCCCCAGCATCAGCAGCAGGTCCAGTTCGGCCCCGCTGTGCGTGCCCCAGAAGAAGGCCTGCCGGCTGTCCGTGATGGTCAAGAGTTGCTCCAACGCGAAGCCCTCCCACGACGCGCCATGCTTCGGATGCCCGGCCAGTTCCAGCGGCTCCTCAATGCTCAACAGCGCGTGCAGCAAACCGGAATCCCGCACATAGACCTTCGGGGCCCTGTATTGCCGCTTGCCCAGGTTCTCGAACCACGGCTGCAACTGCCGCAACACGAAGGCTCCGGTCAGCAGGTCGAGGTAAGTCCGGACGGTCTTCTCGGACAACGCCAGCGCCCGCGCCAACTCCGCGCCGTTCCAAATCTGGCCGTGATAATGCGCGACCATCGTCCAGAATCGCAGGAGCGTCGCGGACGGGATGCGGATGCCCAGTTGGGGCACGTCCCGCTCGAGAAACGTGCGAATGAAATCCTGTCGCCAGTCCAGGCTCGCTCGTTCGTCCCGGGCCAGGAACGAGCGCGGCAAACCGCCCCGCAGCCACAGCCGAGCTTGCTTGAACACTCCCACGTCACCCAGTTCCAGTCCGCTCAAGTCCACAAACCCGGCCCGGCCGGCCAGCGACTCGGAGACGCCTTTCACCAGGTCGGGCGAGGCGCTGCCCAACAACAGGAACTTCGTCTTCGACTTGGGCCGGTCAGCCAAGGGTCGCAGCAGGGTGAACAGCTCCGGCAGTCGCTGCACTTCATCGAGCACAACCAATCCCTTCAGGTTGCCCAAGACCAGCTCCGCGTTTCGCAGCTTGGCCCGGTCGGCGGCGCGCTCCAGGTCAAAAAACGTCGCTGGCGTCTCCTCGGCCAGCCGGCGGGCGAGTGTGGTCTTGCCGCACTGGCGCGGCCCCAGCAGGACGGCCACGGGGTTTTCGTCCAGCGTCGTTCGCAACTCTCCAAGGACTCTGGGTCGCTCAATCATCCGTCGAAGAGTATCCTTGCATTTCTGGAGCGCAACTCCAGAAATGCAAGGACGAACCAGCCTCGCTCCGGAGCTCGCCCGACGCGCCTCCGCACGGTCGGACACCCTGGGGCACCAGATGCCGGCGTTCGCCACCACTTCAAGATGGGATTCTCGACGGTGCGCGCTTCGGTAAACGGCGTGGATTGGGGCGGCATGGTCAATCCTCCGTTCGGTGTCCACCCTTTAGGGTGCTCCGGGGCGCAAGGCCGGCTGAAGCCGGGACACCGAACACCTGCTTTCCCGGCTTACAGGTTCGCATCATCCCACCCTTTCCCATAATCCAGGATCGGATACTCCTTCCATGTCCGCTCCGCAAACGCACGCCCCATTTGTTCGAGATACTCCTGCGCGCTGGAAAACGGCCAGTCCTGCCACCGCTCCACGTAACCGTGATGCACGGGATTGTTGTGGACGTAATTCATCGTCGCCCAGAAATGCGCGTCGTTGCGGATGTAACGTTCGGCTGCTCCACACCAGACCTGCCGGCCGCGGGCGTTCTCCAGGCCGTTCCGCTCGAAGGACAAACGTCCGTGCATCCGGCCCAAGTCCGCCAGCAATGCCAGGATTTCGGCCGTTTCAATCAGGGCGTGGTAATGGTTCGGCAGCACACACCAAGCGTGAATCAGCGCGCCGCGCGCCTTGAATACGCCGAGCAACGTCGCGGGAAACGCCTGCATGCGTTCCTCGCTCTGCCCAATGTAAGGCCGATGCTCGAAGCAGGCGGCCGTGACGTGGTAACGCGTTTTCTCGCTGGCCCGGTGCGGTGGGCGATGCCAGGGCAATCCCTGCCGCTTGCGCCACGCCATAAGGTTGTCGCGCTGCTTGGGCGTCAGCTTGCGCCAGAGATGAGTGGGGCGGCTCATGCTGGTTCGGTGTTCACGCTTCAGCGTGTTCGGGGAGAGTCGAACCCCCTGAAGGGTGGACACCCAACGCCTGGTGTCTCTGGGTTCGGTGTCCCGACCGGTTCGGGCGGACTGGGCACGCTAAAGCGTGGACACCCAAGGCGTAGTCGCCCTGATCTGCCGGGGGCTTCCCGAAGGCGAACCGGTCGTAAGGATCGCCGCCCACAAAGTCGTCGTAGCCCCAGCTTCTTGGTGAGGGCGGCGACCTCCTCCTGGTAAAGGTCAGAGATGCGCCGGAAGAACAGCAGCACAAAGACGTAGCCGCGAAACTCGGAGTGATCCACGTTGCCGCGCAGGATGTCGGCGGCTTTCTCGAGGAAGCCGTCCAGCTCCGCCTGCGTCATTCGCCTCACGGGGCGGGTTTTAGTGCCATTGGACATGGTGGTTGAATTGCTTATGTGCCGCTCACTGGCGCTCCGGCGAACTCCGCCACGTTGCCCGGCTCGACCACTTCCACGCTGCTGCCCGGCTAATGCCGACCACTTGCTTCGCAAAACCCAGTCGCTCAATGGTGATTGCCATGCTCAACCCAGCATTTCTGCGATCACGACTGGAGTGGATTCCACACCTTCCGAAAGCCAAAGCCCTCGTAGTTCTTCACATTGACCGTCGCGAACTCGGTCACGCCTTGCGCTGTCATAGTGAGGGCGGAGCGGGCGTCGTAGAGGCGGCGGAAGGCGAACTCTCGCCGGCGCGCTTTTTGCCAGAGGGTATCGTGTAAGGGACGGCTTTCCACCGTGAAACCGATGAGCCGCCAGCGCGGGTGACTGCGATAGGTCTGGATGACTTCGACGGCTTCTTCGGCGTCGAGCGGATGCTTCAGCACGGCGGGATTGCGCAGCAGGCCGTAGAGTTCGGCGAGGATAAACTCGGAGATCGCCACGTCCTCCTCGTGCTGGATGGACGTGAGCCAACCGTAGGCCGCCTCGTGCCTGGGCGAGTCCTCGTTGAACGCGTGGAGCAGAAGGTTGGTGTCAATCGAGAACATGGCGCGTCACTTTCTCCGGCGCTGGGCCAAGGCGGCCTCCGTGGCGGTGAGTCGCGCTTGTTCCTTGATTTCAGCGTCGCTCAGCCCTTTCCAGCCGAGGCGGCGGGGCGTGGGCGGCTGCCATTCGCCGCTGACGCCCGGCTGCGTGGCGTAAACGCTGAGGATGTATTCAAGCCCGCGCCGGGCCAACTCGGCCAGGGATATTTCCCGGCTCTTGCAGACCTTGCGGGCGCGGTCGTAAACATCGTCCGGCAACTGGATTTGCGTGCGCGTCATGCCGGCAGACTGCCATTATGCTGTCTGGTGTCAATCCGACAGCACTCTTAGTTCTTGGCGCCTGCCTTTTTCGCCTCCGCGATGACGGCATGGAAGGCGGGCTTGGGCTGGCTGTTGCCGTCGAACAGCAGCGGTTTGCCGTTCGCGCGCCAGGAGTTCGCGTCGTTGGGTCCCCAGAAGGTGACCATCTCGACATGCTGATTGTGCTTCAGGAACGCACGGAAGATGCCCGCGTAGGCCTCGGCCTGCTTGCAGTCGGCGTCGCTGACCAGGCCGCCCTGGGTGGTGACAGCATTGCTGGCGATGTCCGCCCCGAACCCGCGCTGGCCGCCTTGCGCGCTGTTGACGTCGAGCTCGGTTATGTGGATGGGCAGGCCGAGCGTGGCGATCTCCGCCAGCGACTGGTCCATGATCTCGAAGCTCGTGGAGGCGTTGACGTGCGCCTGCGAGCCGATGGCGTGGACGGGCACCTTCTGCTCCTGGAGGGACTTGATGAGAGTGATCAGCTTCCGTCGCTTGGCGGGGTTTTCGAGCGAATAGTCGTTGTAGCGGAGAATCGCGTCCGGATCCGCCTCGTGGGCGTACAGGAACGCCTTGGCGATGAAGTCCGGCCCGATGATCTCGAGCCAGAGCGAGTGTCGCAGGACGTTCGTGCCGCTCTCGGAGAGCGCCTCGTTGACGACATCCCAGACCTTCACCTTGCCTCTGTAGCGGCCGACGACGGTGTGGATGTGATCGCGCATGCGCTCGAGCAGCTCCTCGTGGGAGGCGCGGGGTCCGGTGTAGGGGCCAAACGAGCCGCCGAAGCCGCGGCCCGCCCGGCCGGCGCCGAAGCGGTTCGTCCCCGGGGCACTCGTGTCGGCAGGGGGTCTCGGCGCGGCGTTGGTGACTCCGGGCGGCGGCGGAAGCCGGAGCCGGTGGCGATGCCACGGTTGATGGCGGTGCCCACGAGGAAGTGGGGCTTGAAGACGTCCTTGAGGGCGGGAGCATCGGCGGACCGCGCGGTGGCGACAACGGCCAGCATTGCCGCCACCAGCCAGGGGGCGCATGCGTTCGAACTCAACGGAGGTGTCTTCATGGTTGGATGGCTGAAGTCGATCATCGGCGGCACTTCAAGGTTGATCCCCCGAACTCCGGTCGCGTTACCGGGCAGGATCCGTCGACGGTCCGACCGGGCGCTTGGGCTGCCCTGCCGGAGGCTCCGGCTGCAGCGCCGCCAGGACGGCATCGAACGCCGGCTTTGGTTGTCCCGCGCGGTCGAAGAGCAGCGGGTGGTTGACCCGTCTCCACGGAAACTCATTCAGCCAGCTCTGCCCGTCGTCCAGGTTCCAGAACGAAACACGCGCGATGACATCGGAGTACTGGCGAAAGAGGCGAAAGAGCTGCCCGTACTGCTCGGCCTGCCGCTGCAGGATGTCCGGGGGACAGCCGTCGGCATACGGGTCCAGCTTCGCCATTTCCTCGCGGTGCTTGCCGCCATCCGCCCACCAGCGGCCGCGCGGAATGACGTCGATGTCCAGTTCCGAAACGACCACCTTGAGGCCCAGTCCGCGCATGGCCACCAGCGTGGCTTCGAGGTCCGCGAAGGGAACGCGGTCGATCTCGTAGTGCCCTTGCAGCCCGATGGCGTGCAGCGGGACGTCCCGTTCGCGCAACGAGCGCACCAGCCGGAGCATCTTGGCCCGCTTCTCCGGCAGTTCGTTGTTGTAGTCGTTGCAAATGAGCAAGGCCCGGGGGTCCGCGGCATGGGCGAACTCAAAGGCCTTGACGATGAACTCCTCACCACACGCCCGAGACCAACCCGAGCCGCGCAGGTAGTTCGTGCCGTCGTCCAGGGCTTCGTTGACCACATCCCACATGGCAATACGGCCCCGGTAGCGTCCTACGACTGTGTCGACGTGCTGCTTCATCCGAGCCAGGAGCAGTTCGCCGCCGGCGACGTTGGTCCCGTCACGGTAGAACCATGCCGGAGTGCGGTCGTCCTTCGCCCACACCAGGCAATGCCCGACGACTTGCAGATGATTGGACGTGGCAAAGTCCACGAAGGCGTCCGGCGGGCTGAACTGGAACCGCCCTTCGACCCGCTGCACGGGATCAGGCTTCAGGGAGTTCTCCGGGGTCACGCAGTGGAACTGCGACAGCAGCAACCGCCAGTCCTGCGGCTGCGCGGGGATGTGGTCACTGAGGCCGACCCCCATCAGGAATGTGCCCTCTGCCGCCGCTCGCAGCGAGCGTACAGGACCTTCGGCTCCCGTCGCCGAAGCCGCGACCGTGAGGGCGGCGGCGACCAGCACCCAGCGACATTGCCGGCGCGCCACGCCGATCATGGAGTGTGCTCTCATCAACGAAAGAGCTTCTGTGCGAAGTGGTACAGGTTGTTTCGCCAGTGCGTCGCGTCGTGGCCGTTGCCGTCCACGTGCCACACATGGGGAACCCTCTTTTCCTTGAGGTAGGCGTGCACCCCCTGGCTGATGCGGATCAGCCCGTCCTTGTTGCCACAGGAAAGGTACAGGAGCTTCAATTGTCGCTTTGCCGCCTCGGGATCGGGCACGAGCTGTGCCGGCGGCTTGGTGTTCGGCGCGGATGAGAACCCGCCGACCCACGCGAAGGTGTCGAGGTGCGCGAGGCCGAAATTCAGGGACTGGCCGCCGCCCATGGACAGCCCGGCGAGCGCCCGGTGCTCGCGGTCCGTCTGCACCGAGTACCGTGCCTCGATGGCCGGGATCACATCGTCCAGCAGATCGCGCTCGAACACTGCAAAGGCTGGGGCGGTGGCCATGGCGTTCGGGCCGGCGCGATCATCTTTCTGGGCGCGGCCGTTGGGCATCACGATGATCATCGGCACGGCCTTGCCGTCGGCGATCAGGTTGTCCAGGAGCATGTCCGGATGGGCGAAGCGCTGCCATTCGGTTTCGTCGCCGCCGATGCCGTGGAGCAGGTAGAGCACGGGGTACTTCCGGTCCTTCGAGTAGCCCGGCGGCGTGTACACCTGCATCTTGCGGGTGGTGCCCACGGTCTTGGACTCGTACTCGACCATCTCCAAGCGGC
>JAXDCU010000219.1:0-2960 GCA_034677645.1 Verrucomicrobiia bacterium | reverse complement strand
CCGCGTCCCAAGCGCGTTTCAATCAACTCCAGGTCCTTGAAAACCAGCTCCACGAAACCATCCTGATTCGTGATGACCGCGTCGGCATGCACCATGTCGCCATCCTCGACCAACTCCACCTGGGCATAGGTCTTCTTCTTGGCTTCGACCAGCCGGTCAACCTCATCCAGACGCGAATCCTTCAAGTTGTGTTTGCCTCGTCTCAGCGACGGGACGTTAAACGTGCAAAACTTCACGCTAGACTGATTAGGGAATCAAAGCCGAGCAGTCAAGCGCGTAACACGCCCCCTGATCGTCACCAATCTGCTGATCGCGTTGCTCTGGCCCTGCCATGAAGGGCACGAGTTGGCGGTGGAGTGCTTTGTCCGCCACCGCGCTAAGGGTTGGGTGACATGCCCTTTCACCCAGGCGGGTTTCGTCCGCATTGTATCGAACCCGCCTTCTCCCGCGATGCGGTTCACCGTGGCGAAGCAATTCAGGTTCTCGCCGCAAATACATCCGCGACAGATCACGTCTTTTGGCAGGATGAATTGCCGTTCGCCGAAGCCGTTGCTTTTGCCGGAATCCGATTGATTGGACATCAACAGGTGGCGCACGCGTACCTGTTCGGCTTGGCCAACAGCCGTGGCGGCATGCTAGCCACCTTGGAGAAACGGATCGTCATGCTCGCCGAACCAAAGTCGGCCGAGCGAAAGGCAATCGAGATCGTGGCCTGATCTTGCGCGTCCCCCACGGACGCACCGCGGTCTGAGCCGGCGCCTAATCGATCAGTGTTGTCAGTGTTTCCGCCGCAGGCATGTCAGCATCAGACAGCCAAAAGCCAGCAGCGCAACCGTGGATGGTTCGGGTATCAGGGCGAAGAGCTCGAGTTCGGTCGCTCCGATGAAACCGTCGACGTCGGTGAGCCCACCGCCCGGAGCTCCAAAGACTCGAATGCCGTTGACGCCGTCGACCGCGTCGAAGGTCCACAGGAACGGAGCAACCTCCGCCCAGTTGGCTGTGTTGATGAGGTAATCGAGATCGGCCGGATACCTGCCTAGGTCCAGGCCAGTCACGTCCACCCAGCTGATGCCGCCGTCGGTCGTGTACTGAACCTTCATGGCGTCCAGGTCGAACCAACCGCCGTCGCCGAAAGTCTTCAGCGACACGCCAATCGCGGCAACGTTGTATTTCGCCGAGTCGAGCAGCACCCCGATGTAGTCGTTCCCCGCCCCGGCGCCCCAAGTCGTGTCGTAGCTGTCCACCGTGAAGTCGCCGTCGGTGAGGACTTGCGGCCGGCTAAACTGGTTATAACTCCAAAGGGGCTGCTGGCCAAGGGCCAGATTGTTCTTCAGGTCGATCTTGCTAGCAATAGGAAGGTCTCCACTGACCTGGAGCTCACCCACGCCGACCCACCCGCCGCTATCCCACGCAGGGCCGGATTGTGGCGCGCCGATCAAGCGGACACCCCAGACATCGCCGCTGGGTGTGCTGGGAGTGATCGTGTACTGACGGTGTCCATCAACGAATGTGCTGTCGTAGGCCGTGTCCCAGGTGACTGGCGCCTCTTTCCACACGCCGCCTTGAGCAACCGGTCCATTAAGCAGCAGCTCGACCCGCGGCGTGCTCGCGAAAGTCCCGCCATCGCCGTAGATACGGTTCGAGAACTTGATCTCAGCGACCGACGCCGGCGACTTGAACTGGTACCCGACGAAGTCCTCGGCGCTGGCGCCGCCGTAGGTGTTGACGTTGGAGTAGGGATCGCCATTGTTCATTTGCCACCAGGGGCTGCCGTTGCCGCGATAGCTGGCGTAGTCATATAGCCCCGTCCCGCCGTTGCCGATCGTGTCGCCATAGTCCGTGCCGAGACTTGTCGTGTATCGAGCCTCAACGTTGGCGTTGTCGAATGTGGTCAGGTCGGCGCCCCTGACGCCCGGTGCCGCCCACACGAGCGCACCGCCAGTTAGCGCAAGAAACCATTTCCTCAGAGACATCTTTCTTCCTCCAATTCTTGTTGATAAGAATCCCCCCCCTCCACCCGTCGGAGAGTGAAGATCATTGGTTTTCACCGGAGCAAACTCTGACCGCATTCTGGGCGCATCCGCGAGCCTTTGTCAAGCTCGGAACCGGGTCCCCGATCCTCGTCTCAGCTCACCACGAAGCTCAGGAAGTCCGCGAAGGAGAGGCATGCGAATAGCATGGGCGTTTAGGCTATTCCCTAACATAACAGAATTGGGTCCGCTCATCGCCGTTCCTTCGTAGCCCAGCGGCTCATACAGGGGGGACCAAAGAATTCAGGTTGGTGGTGGCCGGCACGAGTGATCGCGTGCAAATTCAGCGCGGTCCCGGCGCTGGGATTCCCTCTCTGTTTTGATCGGTCCGCTCAATCCTGGCAGTTTCCAATCCGACATGCATACAGCGTTTGCAGATGGGAAGCTGCGCATTTCCCCTTGCAAGGTTTTCTCGGATGTTCACCCATCTGGTGGAAAACCATATGTCGCTGATTGACTGGGTTTTGATGTTACCCATGACGGCTTCGTGGAAATAGTCGACGCAGCAGACTGTTACATTGCCGTCGTTGCAGATTTGCAGGATATTGCACAACTCGACGCATCTTCTCATTGGCGTCTGATTGGGAATGCTGATAAGTCCTGCGTGATTGTGGAGTTGCTGGAGCTGTTGGACCTTGATCTGTCTGGGAAACCTGTTTTTGAGATTGGCGATGTTTGACTGCCACGTTGGGTTCGTCGGCGGGTGTTGGGTGATGATGACCCGGTACGCACCTGCCTTGACCCAGTCGGGTATCACCTTGTGGTTATCGCCATTGGTCACAATGAACGGTTTAATACCGGGGCAGGATTGCACAATCTCCTTGATGTAGTTGGTGTAATCGGGCACGAGACCCGGTTCCCCGTAACCCGTCATGCCCAGGATGCCTCTCCACTTCAACTCGGCCATCCGGTGAACGAAAGTCTTCCACA
>JAXDCU010000218.1:0-12977 GCA_034677645.1 Verrucomicrobiia bacterium | reverse complement strand
ACGGGTCTCAACGATCGAACCCGGTTCCGGCCGCCTTCTTGATGTCAGTCAGGCAATCGACGCCTGAACTTGTCCTGTAATATAACTACCTGGTAACCCGGAAGAACTGGTTCTCACCGGTTATGTCGATAGTGTAAGGATTGGTCGCGTCAACCACATCCTTCCACTCTCCCAGAATGGTCGGCGCGCTCTGCAGTTTCTGGCCAGCATAGGCGGGCAGCCAGGAGACCGTGGCCTTCGTGCCGGTGACGCTAATCTTCAGGTTGGCTGGTATGGAACTGTACGCCTTCAGGTCCACGCGCAGGCCAGTGGGATTAGCCGCCGGCGGATCACCAGTAGCGTTGTTGACAAGGAAGTCAAGCGTGTTGACTCCTTCCTTGAGGCCGCTGGCAATTGTGATTGGCGTGTAGAACTGAAAAGCAGTGCAAGTCAAGCCACTGCTCTCGCCATTGACCAGGATGTCCGTGCCGCCGTTATCCACGGCCCACCCGCCAACGAGAACAATCTGAGCCGGATCATATCCAGTGAGATCGAAGCTGGTGTGATAGATATAATCGCCGTAGTTGTTGCCCGCGCTTTGATCAGCCTGGGGCGCGATCCATTTTGAGCTCGGGCCGTTGAGCATCCAGACGCCGGCTTCGACGGGCCACGCGTCAGGCAATACAATCGCGTCAGGCCCCGGGAATAACTCGTCCGGGCTCAGTGTGATTGTAAAGTGCGGGTCCACGGCTTCGGCGGACAGCAACGCTCCCGCGTCGTCCACGCCAGTGCCAATAAACAACGGCGTTGGCCGTAGCCAAACCGACAGCAAAGCGGGCTTGCTTACGGCTGTGCCGATGGGATTGGACACCGAGAACGTGTAAACGCCGGTGTCCGCCTCAGTCACGTCAGTGAGGGTGAGCGTCAGGGTCGTTTCGCCGGGAATCGGCTCGCCGTCCTTGAGCCACTGGTAGGACAACGGATCGGACCCGCGCGCGGCCGCGGTGAATGTGACCGTGTCGCCGGTGACGGCGCTCTGACTGGCCGGATGGGCCAGGATTTCCGGAGGCGTGCCGGCCGGAATCCGGAGGTTGCTGCGGACGATCTCGACGCGCAAGCCGGTGTAGCCGATGGCGTCCTGGTTCTCGACGATGAAGTCGATCGTGTTCAGCCCCTGGACTAATGCGACGTCCTTGCCATATATGGTGAACGGTGTCCAGGAAGCGAATTGAGCCGTGTTCTGGGGGTTGTCGGTGGAAACGCCGTTGACCCGAATGCCACGACCAGTGTTGTCAGTGGCCCAGCGGCCCTCAATGATCAGCGTCGATGTGTCGCGGTCCGTCAGGTCAATCACCGTCCGGTAGGTGTAAAGGCCGATCGCACTGGGCGCCGTGTTGAACCGCGGTCCGATCCACTTCGAAACTGAATTAGTCGGCAGCCACACGGTCGGGGTGGCTGTTATCGGGAACTGAGTCGTATCTTGAGTGATGGCGTCATCAGAGCCTGGCACGTCGGGGTTTTGGATCAGCGCGTAGTGCGGATCGACGGCGTTGTCGGGCAACGCGATGCCGTCATCGTCCATGCCGGTGTTGAACAGGTCGGGGATCGGCTCGTAGACGGTCAGATGCGCCGCCTTGCTGACATCGTGACCGTCAGCATTAGTGACGCGCACGGAGTAATCCGCTTCGTCGGCCTTCTGGATGTTGCTAAGCGTGAGCGTCATGCCCGTCTCGCCCGTGATGTCCTCCCCGTCCTTGAGCCACTGGTAAGTGATCGGCAGCGTGCCGACGCCTCTGCCGGAGAACGTGACTGTGTCGCCCACGTTAACAAGGCGGGCCACCGGGTGCAGCCCGACGAATGGCGGAGTGCCCGCGGCAAACGGAACAATCGCCACATTGTCGATCAGCGCGGTGCAGTCGCCCCCTGCCGGGGCGCTCTTGACGAAAGCCAACTCGAGGTCCGCGGCTGAAGCGGTGAACACGTCGCTGTATGTTTCATAGTACGGTCTGCCTCCACCCACTGGCGACACCGAGTGCGCCGGTAAGACCGTAACGCCGCCTACCTGCACTTCGACCGCCGGAGCAGTGGCGCCCGTGCGGGCGTTTTCGAAGTAGTGAACATAGTACTGCTGGCCGACCGTGAAACCGCTTACGACCTGGCTCAACGGCCCGTCCTGTTGCATGAAGGCGACCCTGGCGCCGTGCGGGATGACGCCATTATCTCCAAAGGGGCTAGTCCCGTCGGTGACTGGATTGATGCCGTGGCCACCCATCGCGTTCCAACCTGTTATCGCCCAGTTGTAACTGACGTACCCCGGCCAAACGCTGAACAAATCGTCCTCGAAACTCGAATTGATCATCGGCAAGCCCACCGTCAACTTCGCCACATTGCTGGGGATCGTTCCTTGAACATTCGAAGCCACCGCATCGTAATTCCCCGCGTCCGCGGCAGTCACGTACGGTATGGTGTATGACGACTCGGTGGCGCCGGGGATATTCTCGCCATTGAATCGCCACTGGTATGTGGGCACAGGCAGTCCGGTGGCGATCACGCTGAACGTCACGCTTTGCCCTTCGGCGACAATGACGCTCTCAGGCTGACTGGTGACAACTGGAGCCACGGGGCCGCTGGCGGCCGCCCTGTTGCTGAAACCATAGATGTGGAAGCTCACGTTGTTGGGGTTGATCGGGACGATGTTGAGCTTCACCGACCCGGTCGCGTCGGCCACGTAGCTGTGGGAGATCGTCAGGCCGTTGTTGTCCCAGAACGTGTCCTGGTTAACGGTAAACTTGTCGTCGCCCACACTGAGCGTGGCCCAGCGGTTGTTGGGCGCGGGGTCTTCCCATGCCACCGTATAGATCGTTGCCACGTACTCAGTGCCCGGCGTGAGTCCCAGGATCGTGATGCTTTGGTAATTGCCGATCGAGATCGTGCCGCCATATACGAAGTCCTTGGCGATCGTGGCGCTGGCGCCACCAACGAAGTTCGGATCGCCGTTGAAAACGTTGCCCATCCAGGTCGTCTTGAAACGGTCAGCGACGGCCGGGGCGCCGCCCGGCACGCCTTTGAACTGGACACCGTTGATATTTGGACTGTCGCCGCTCCCGAAGTTGTAGGCATGAGTGTAGAAGTAGTTGGCGTCAATGCCCGAATCCTCGTCGCCGGTCCATGCCGCCACCTTCCATGAGCCAGTGCTGGGAGCGATCTTGAAATCGTCCACGCAGACAGTGTTGTCGCCGGCGGCGTCGTTCCACAACGCCAATTCCGCCGTCGCGGCGGTCGCGGTGAATTCAAAGGCGACGTACCAATAGGCGTTAAGTCCGCCCGCCGAATAGACGGTCATCCACACCATCTCGGTGCCGTCTATGGTGACCTTGAGGTTCGGAGTGTTGCCGCCACGAGAGTTTTCCCGGAACGTCACTTTGTAAGTGGTGTCAGGCGTCAGGTCGGAGATGGTCGTGGCCAGCCAACTCCATCCTTCCGAAGACTGGATGAACGCAACGTTGTTGCCATCGGGAATCGCGCCGTTGTCCGCGAACGGGCTTCCGCTGGCCGGGTTGAGGCCAACCCGTTCTTCCGGGTAAGCCGTCCAGCCCACGATCTGACTGTTTAAACTGATGTAACCGGGCAAGGTGGCGAAGCTGTTATCTTCGAAGCTGGGGTTTGGGATTGTCTGGCCGAGAGCGGTCAGGCCGCTCATCGCCAGCAGCGCAACGGCTATCCGGGCTTGCCGACTGAAAGCCGACAGGGCGCGAGTTTGTTTGGATTTCATAAGTGGTTTCTCCGTTCGGTTCATGTGGTGGTGATTATCGCAATCGACACAACGCCGCGAATGTGACTACCAGTACCAGAAAGGAGAGTAGACTCACATGCTTAATGTCGATCAAGCAAAAACTGAGAAAAGTCAGGCGCCCCGTAAGTCCGGCTGGCCCGGGCGGCCCGCCAGAGTCCCGCGTTTACGCGGTAAAGCAAGGTTCATGGGGAGCAGTGTTTCTCCTTTAGAACGCTTTGGGTCCATGAACCTTGCGGCGTGGTCCACAACGAAGCCGCCTGAAGGCGGAACTCTGACCGGTCGCGAGCCGGACAACGCCGCGGACCATGCAGAGCGGCCGCCCGCCAGAGTCCCGCGTTCACGCGGGCAAGAAGAGCAAACGGCTGGCCCGGGCGGCCTCCCTGCCGCAGCGGTGGCGTTGGCGGGTCCAGCCCTATCAGCGGTAAGAGATAACAGCAAGGTGGGCCGCGACCTCGCGACCGCGAGGGCGCGCCGCCAGACGCGAAGCAACCTGCGCGCACCTTGGCCGAGGATCAGACCGCGGCGTTGACTCTTAGGTTTTGCTCATGATTTTTCCGCTGGCCAACGTCTCGCCATTTGGCGACGATAGCCATATGAGAATCACGCAAGGACTGGCAATCGGAATTGTGGTGGCTACCTCTGTTTGGGTGCCCCAGTACGCTGCACGCGCGGCCGAGCAGCTTCAGAATCCTGATCAATTGCCGGCGCCGCCGGCGGGCCACAAGTGGCGACTGGTTTGGCACGACGAATTCGACGGACCAAAACTGGACGAGACCAAATGGAATCGGCTTGGCGACTCGAAGCGCCGAGACGGTTACTGGATCAAGGACGACGCGTACGTGGACGGCAAAGGCAACCTTGTTTTGCGGACTCGTCAGGATGGAGACCGGTACACCAGTGGGGCTGTTAACACCAGAGGCAAGTTCGAACACGCCTTCGGCTACTATGTCACGCGCTGCCGCGTCCAGCGCCAGCAGGGGCACTGGCCGGCCTTCTGGCTCATGTGTTCAGGCGTGAACACGATCGGTAACGATGGACGCGACGGCACCGAGATCGACATCGTCGAAATCCCATGGCTCGACGGCCAACTCACGTCCAATCTCCACTGGGACGGTTACGGCAAGGAACACCAGACGGCTGGTATTAAGTTCAATGTCGCTGGCATCCAGGACGGCTGGCACACTTTCGCGCTCCACTGGATGACAAACGAGTATGTCTTCTATGTGGACGGGAAGGAAACGTGGCGCACAACCGCGGGCGGCGTCTCCCAGGTCCCGGAATTCATCAAGCTGACCGACGAAATAGGCAAATGGGGCGGCGACATCCGACAGGCCACTCTCCCCGACCATTTCGAAGTCGACTATGTCCGGGTTTACGACCTCGCTCGGTGACGAACATGAACATGAACGATGATCTCCGCCAGCGCCTCGCCGGCATATTCGGGCGGCGCAGTATTCGCGCCTACGCCGACGGCAAAGTGAGCGACGAAGTCGTCCGACTTCTGCTTGAAGCTGGCATGGCCGCGCCTTCAGCGGTTGCCAAGGACCCGTGGAGATTCGTGGTTATGCGTCGGCGCGAGACGCTTTCGGCCGTGGCGGCAGCCTTGCCCAACGGCCGCATGCTGGCCAAGGCCGGCGTAGGGATGGTTGTCGCCGGCGACATCGAGGCGGCCCACGACCGGCAACTGAGTTTCCTGCTTCAGGACTGCGCCGCCGCGATCGAGAACATACTGTTGGCCGCTCACATGTTGGGATTGGGCGCATGCTGGTTGGGCGTGCACCCGCGCGAAGATCGGATTCTCAAGGTGCGGGAGATTCTCGGCTTGCCGTTGAACATTGTTCCCGTGAGCGCGATCGCGATTGGCTACCCGGCAGAGCAGAGAGAGCCCAGGACCCGGTACGCATCGGCCTATGTTCACGAAGAACGCTGGTGAGTCGATGGCGGTCTGGGTCATCCGCGGGTAGTCCGGACTCGGCTTCAGTCCCCAATCCGAGTCATGTGGCCGGCTTGGATGTGCCATCGTGTGATATGCGGTCCGAGTTCTCTCGGCCAGTTCTCTTCGGTACAGGTAAGAAACACTTGCCCACCGGCCTGATGCGAACGATCGAGCAGCGGCAGCAAGCCCCCGCGTCGATGGCTGTCCAGCTCGCCCATGACATCGTCAATGAGCAGGACGGGCGGGCAACCCGTTAATCCGGCAAGGTACTCGGCCTGTGCCATCTTGAGCGCGATGGCGAGCGTGCGCTTCTGTCCTTCACTGGCGAACACTGCCGCGGGTTTCTCGTCCAGGTAGAAGAGCAGTTCGTCACGGTGCGGTCCCAGGAGAGTTGTGCGCTGAGCTCGTTCGCGCGAGCGGCACTGAGCAAGAGCGACGGCCAGGTCGCGCTCGACATTTGGTCGATAGTCGACGCGCAGTTCTTCGGACTCGCGGGCGACGCGCCGGTAGGCCAGTCTCACCAGCGGTGAGAGCCTCGGAACGACCGCTCGCCGCCATCGGACCAAGTTCTCCCCCGCGGCGACGGCTTCGCGCGTGAACCCGTCAAGAGCCGCCTCGTCCATCAAGGTTTGTTTCAGAAGCGCGTTTCGGGAGCGAACGGCGCGCATGTAACGCTGAAGCACTGGCAGGTAACCGGGTTGCGTTTGAGTCAGAAGCAAGTCCAGATACCGTCTGCGACGGCTGGCCGGTCCCTTTACCAACTGCAGGTCCTCAGTGCAAAACACAACCGCTTGCAGAAAACCAAGGTAATCCGCCAAACGCCGCACGGGCTCGCCGTCCAGACTGAGTTTGCGCTCCGTGTTCGACCAATAGAGCTTGAGCTCGTGCGTGCCTTGGCCCACCACGTTGCAGCCGACAAAATACGCGCTCTGGCCGTGGCGGACAAGTTGAGGGCCGGTCGCGCCGCGGAACGAGCGCAACGCGGCAAGGAGATAGATGGCTTCGAGCAGATTCGTCTTGCCCTGCGCGTTGTCACCCAGAAGCAAGTGAAAGCCCGGCGTGAAGTCTGTATCCAGCCGTGCGTAATTGCGGAAATCGCGGACACGAAGATGTGCCACGTGCACGACGCGGGAATACTCGAAACGCGAGCGCAGGGAAAGGCAAGATTGTGGGCCGTAATTATCGCGTAAGGTGCCAGCAGTTGACTAATCACCACGATGACCACGGAGGTTCCTATTAGCTCTTGCTCGGTGGTGTTCCCGCTGCACTGCTATTTCACACAACTTGCGCAGGCCGCGCAGACTCTCTGCCATTCGAACGATCATGGTCTCAAATACTCATCCTCCCCGGCGACGAAGTCGCTCATACAGCCCGGCTCGGGAGAGGTGCCACCACGCAACACCAGCAGTCCTGTCGGGATCGCCCGAATCCAAACCACCCAGAGCTTGACGCCCGCTCTGACCGGCGCAGGCTCGCCGGTAAATGAACACCACACTGCCGCATTTCACCCTGCTCCGCGCCGCGTCGACCAGCGGGTTCCTGGGGATGACAGGCCTTGCGATCGCCATCTTCTTCCCGAACCTCACCGCTGACGCCGCCGACATTCTCGATAGCGTCACCCGCCAGCAACCGGGCGTGACGAAGCGGTTCTCGAGCGGGTTGTTCGACCCGGAGTCCAACGCCGACGCCTATCATCTGGCGCCAGGCCAGCGATTCACCGCGGCCGAACTGGATGGCCCCGGCGAAATCCGGCATATCTGGTTCACCGTGGCCGCCGGCCAGGATCGTCGCTGGCCGCGGTCGCTCGTGTTGCGCATTTTCTGGGATGGGGCGGACACGCCCTCTGTTGAGGCGCCCATCGGAGATTTCTTCGCGGCTGGCCACGGAATGCGCGCCAACGTCAGCTCGACCCCGATCGAAGTCACATCCTACGGGCGGGCGCTCAACAGTTACTGGCACATGCCATTTCGCAAGAAGGCTCGCGTCGAGCTATGGAACCAGTCCGCCAGTCGCATGACGGTCTATTGCCAGGTCAATTGGATTCAACTCACCGCGCTCCCTTCGGAGGCGTTCTATTTTCACGCTCGTTATAGTCAGGAGTTTCCGGTCAAACCATTCTCACCCTACACGGTTTTCGAAGGTCAAGGCGATGGACACTACGTGGGCACCGTGCTCTCGTCACAAAGCAGCTTCGGCGTATGGTTCGGGGAATCGGACGACCGGTTCTACATCGACGGCGAGTCCGTTCCTTCGCTGGTCGGCACGGGCACGGAGGACTATTTCACGGATGCCTGGAACTTGCGCCTGTTCACGAATCCCAACGCCGGTGTCACGATCTGTGAGCCGCAGAGCGTCGACTGCCGCATCACAGCCTATCGCTGGCATCTGCATGCGCCGGTCATTTTTCGCAAGTCGCTCAAGGTCGAGATCGAGCGCCGCAGTTTCATCGATTGCCGGGACCCGCAAACTGGCGCACGGAAGCTCCACGACTTCAAGTACCGCCCCGACTTCTTTTCTTCGGTAGCGTTCTGGTACCAGAAAGGCATCGCCCGGCCGTTCCGCGAGTTGCCGCCCCTGGCCGAGCGTTTGAATCCAGAGCAATGGGTCGAGGTGAAGGACATGGTCGAGCGGCTGCCGTGTTCGCCCGGGCTCAAGGCAATCGTTAAGTCCAACCGCACGTGCCAGAACAAGACCATGTTCTTTCTGGAGAACGACAGAGTAGGCGCGTGGGTCGACGTGCCGTTCGAGATCAAGGAAGAGGCGCAGTACTCGCTTTCGGTGTTTCAAGTCTTGTTTCGCGAATACGGCCAGTGGAAGGTCACGCTAGTGGGCGGCGGACAAACCAACGTGCTTGACCCGGCATTGGATTTCTACGACCCGCACGTGTCGATCAAGGAGAACTGGCCCGAAAGCCAGGTCTACAGTACCGTGCGTGAGACGAAGCTGGGTGTTTTGCGGCTGTCGCCGGGCGAGCACAGATTGCGTTTCGAATGCGTCGGTCATAATCCGCTCTCAGTCGTCAAGAAGACCGGCCGACCGGGCTACAGCCTGGGGCTGGATGCCATCTCGCTGCGGCGATTGCCTTGGGACCACATGGACAAATGGTTGGCCAACTATCTCGACGATGAGGAACGTCGAGAGGCAGAACGAGTCCGCGCCGCCGCGAATACCGCCCGCCAGCTCGCCGCGGCCGTCGCCGACTTGGCGCGCACCCGCGGCACGCTTCCCAAAGGACTGGACGAACTGAAACCCTCGATCCCGGGCGCGCGCATACCCGTTGACCCTTGGGGCCAGCCGTACAACTTCACCGCGCCTGGCCTGTTTAATCCGGAGAGCTTCGACGTTTACTCGTTCCACGGAAACAGCCGGGCGCCTGGCGCCTGGATTGGGAACTGGCGGACGCCGTTCAAGTACGACAACGCCATTGAAGGTGAGACTCTTCATGCGCTCGAGGGCGAGCAAGGGAGGATTACTGTTCAAGAAATCAGCGGCCGTTCCGTGCCGCCTCTCTCAGACGGCAAACACCTGTTTCTGCGCTTCAACGCGCCGGTCGATCGCCGCGCGTTCAAGTTGCCCGGGTCAGTGGAACCGGGCTTGTACACGGTAATCCTGAGCTGTGTCACTTCCTGGGACTACGGGATCGCGCAGTGGTCATTGGACGGGAAGCAGCTCGGTCCGCCGTTGGACTGCTATTCGCCCGACACTTGGCGTCGAGTCACGGTTGCGTCGCCGGTCAACCTCGCTGATGGCCCGCACGAGATCGAGTTGCAGGTCGTGGGCAAGAATCCATTGTCGACCGGTTTTGCGGCCAGTCTGGACGCGATTCTTCTGCGAAGCCTCGAGTAGGTGTCGGCGACCTGTTCTTGATTCAACGTCTCCGAATCCCCCAGGCTTCGTGCAGTCCGAACCCTCCCCATGAACCGTGCCTTACCGCGTAAACGCGGGACTCTGGCGGGCGGCCGCTCTGCATGGTCCGCGGCGTTGTCCGGCTCGCGACCGGTCAGAGTTCCGCCTTCAGGCGGCTTCGTTGTGGACCAGACCGCACGGTTCATGGGCCCAATGCGTTCTGAGAGAGAAACACCGCTTCCCATGAATTGCTCTCCGAGGCGTCACAACAAAACGGGAATAGGCATCTCTCCGAGCCTGGGCGCTGGTTCCCAACCGCTCAACGCGCGCCCCGCGGCGTGGCTCGGAGTCTTGTTGCTCTTCCTTGTCTGGCATTTCGCCGCAACCGCGGCTTCGTCTCCGAACGTTGTATTCATTCTGGCCGATGATCTCGGCTGGACTGATCTTGGCTGCCAGGGCTCAGCGTACTACGAGAGCCCGCACATCGACCGCCTTGCGCGCGAGGGAATGCGATTCACGCACGGATACACCTGCGGCCCGAATTGCCAGCCCACCCGTGCCGCGCTGATGACCGGCCAGTACGGCCCACGCACAGGGGTATACACGGTGGGGAGCACGAACCGCTTTGACTGGTCAATGCGCCCGCTCGTCCCCGTCCAGAACGTCATGCAACTCGATCCCGACAAGACCACTGTGGCCGAGGCGCTCAAGCAGGCTGGCTATACAACCGCCTTGTTCGGCAAATGGCATCTCGGCGACGACCCCGCGCATCATCCGTCGGCGCAGGGCTTCGACGAAGCCATCGTGAGCGCAGGTCGCCACTTCGACTTTGCTACCACACCACCGGCCGTTGTGCCAGAGGGGGCGTACCTGGCCGATTTCCTGACCGATCGCGCCGTGGACTTCATCCAACGCAACCGCGCGCGCCCGTTTTTTCTGTGTTTAACGCATTTTGCCGTGCACTCGCCCCACGTTGCCAAGCCCGACAAGACAGCCCATTTTCAGAACAAGCCGGCTGGCGACGGGCATCGCAGTCCCGTGTACGCGGGGATGATCGCCAGTCTGGACGAGAGTGTTGGCAGGGTAACGGCAACGCTGGACCGGCTTGGACTGGCTGAGAATACGTTGGTCATTTTTTCAAGCGACAACGGCGGCGTGGGCGGATACATCGCCGCCGGCGTTCAAGCCAGGGAAGGCATTACCGACAACGCCCCGTTGCGCGGCGGCAAAGGGATGCTCTACGAAGGCGGCGTGCGCGTGCCGTTCATCTTCCGATGGCCGGGTCGCGTCAAGGCAGGAACGGTATGCGAGGAACCGATCGCGAGTGTGGATTTATTTCCGACGCTGCTGGCGCTATCTGGTTCGACAGCTCGCCCCGGCGAGCCACTCGACGGCGTCAGCCTGTTGCCGCTTATCGAGAGTCGTGTTCAGACGCTGAATCGGGAGGCGCTCTACTGGCATTTCCCAGGCTACCTCGGCAGCGGACGTAATATCTGGCGCACAACTCCAGCCGGAGCGATCCGGCGGGGCGATTTCAAGCTCCTTGAGTTTTTCGAAGAAGGGAACTTCGAGCTCTACGACCTTAAACGCGACGTGAGTCAGAGGCACAACCTAGCCTCCGATCGGGCCGAGCTGGCCAATTCAATGCGGGCGCAGCTCGCCCGCTGGCGCGACGAAATCCGCGCTCCGATGCCGGCGCGGCAGTTGCGGTGACACGCTCTCGGGCGGTACATTGATCGGCGGCGTATGCCGCTAGGCGGAGTCTGCATGCTCCAAGTTTCGCGTCGGGTCAACGATACACCTCATGGCGGTGGCGTACTGGTGCATCCCCAAGTTGTCTGCTCCCCGAGTCAAGTGGCAGTCGCGGCCGCGCCAGCTTTTGGACTGCGCCTGTCCTCTGGCGCTTTGATTCGACTGCGTTCGGTGCCGTTCCTCCCAAAGCGAGAGCAAGCTCACGCACTACTATGAGTGTTGTCAAGTGTGCGCCTGAGACTGGAGTCAATCATTTCATGGTTTTCGCGTGTTCAACTAAGGCTCTTCGACTAAGGCTTGCATTGGATGTGCGCCCGACGCGTGGTCGGCTTGCTCCAGCGGAGGATACGGCTCTGCGGGGACGCAACCGGAGCGCCGCTGCGAGTGGAATAAACGGCAGGTCGGGCGGCGCCGGGCCGCCCGGCTGGCCAGCCCCTGCTGGTATTCCCGCAAAGCGGTAAATCCACCAGCCCCTGTCTGTGGCGGGTCACGGCAGCCACGGTCCGAAGAACGTTCTTCCGGCTCCGAGCAGGTCCAGTCACCCAGACCGCCCAAACTACTATCCGTTGCCCGCCCGCAGGCGGGCCAACCTGATGACGCTTCCGAAACAGGTCAGGCCGGAAGACGAGTGCGCCCAATCTCCAAAAGCGGACAGGCAAGCCGTCCAGTGCGGCAAACGAGCGCACGCCGTCTTCGGAAAACCGCTGTGGTGGCTCTACCGGATTCATGGGCCGGCTGGAGAAATCAGACTCGCTTAAGCCGTTGGGTGCTGGGCTTCCACCATCACCCAGCCTAGTTCTTCGGGCCGCCGCCGTCCGGTTTGCCAGCGCCACAAGTCCACCAAGAGCCCGCGGGCGACGGCGACAATCGCTCGTTTGCGACCGCGGCGGTGGGCCTGCGGGTTCAAGAGGATTCGGCGCCAGCGCTGAATCAGCGGACATTGGCTTTGATAAGCGACCCAACGCCAGGCCGCCTCGACGACGAGGGTGCGCAACCGCTTATTGCCGGCCTTGGTGATGGCTAAGTCGCACTGGTAAGTGCCACTGGCGCTGACGCCACCGACCAAGCCCGCGTAACTGCCCACCGCTTTGCGGTTCTTGAACCGGCCCCAGTCGCAGACCTCGCGCTGGATTTCTTCGAAGGTCAGCGCCCCCAGGCCCTTGGGCCGCAGGGCCGGGGCGCTGGCCACCACTGCCTGGCGCAAGGGTTGCAACTCCGTGTTTAGCGCCATGATGAGGCGACGAAACACGCCCAGCGCCTCGAGCAACCACGGGGGCAGTTGCGCGGCCAACGGCTCCCACCGCGCTGCTTTCCACCAGTGGTTGGACTGGTGCCAACCCTGGCTGAGCAAAAGCGAACGGCCTTGGGCGGCCAGGCTGAGTCGATGGGCTACCAATTGCTGGCGGTGCCGACTTTGCTGGCGGCGCTGTTCCTGGGCCGGGGTGGGCACATGTACCAAGCGCAGTGCCTTGGGGTTGCCGCCGACGAAGCGGTCCAAGTCCAGCGCCAGTTGCCGAGCGTCGGTGGCGTCGTTCTGCACCCCCTTGTGATCGGGATCCAGCGAGCGAGGTGCAACCAAGTACGCGGTGATCCCCAGCGCGGTCAGTTGGCGATGGAGCACAAAACCGCCCGCGCCGGCCTCGTAGCAGCAGTAAACCCGTGCGGCCAGCT
>JAXDCU010000217.1:0-4900 GCA_034677645.1 Verrucomicrobiia bacterium | reverse complement strand
GGCCCCCCGGGTCGCCTCCCCCGCGCATGTTGTTAAAAAATCGGCCCGGTCCGCCGCCTTGGTTGCGGTTCTGGCTGGACGTTCCCTGGTCCTGGAACAGCTCTCTGATGACGTTGGCGACCGATTTGGCGTCGGCGTACTCAAGCAGCGTCACCTTGACTTTGGAAATACTCGATATTGCCGTGTCGAGAGCCTGGACAATCTCGACAATGCGGCGGATGTGGCTCTGAGTGTCGGTAACGACCAGCGAATTGCTGCCTTCGTTGGCGGCCATCGTGGTCTGCGTGAGCGGCTGCAGGTCGCGACTCAACTGAACGGCACTGATGAACTTGACCGGTATTATCTGGGTCACCACATCTTCCGAAATCGGGATTTCCGAGGGTGTGCTGCCGCTCACCACAGGGCTGTATTGGGTCTTCATGTCGCCTGTGGTCACGATCTTGAGCATCCGCCCGTTCACGATGGCCGCGAATCCGTTCTTGGCCAGAACGGTGTTGAGCACTTCCACTGCCTCTTCCTTGGTGAGCGGCTGATTGCTCCACACGTCAACTTTGCCGCGCACGTCGGCGCTGCCTGGCATGACAACGTAACCAGCAGCTTCGCTCATGTAATCGAGCACAAGCTCAAGCGGAGCGTTGCGGAAATTCAGGCGCAGGCCCCGTTCCCCGTCAGCAACGACATGCGTTGGGGGTGGCGACACTTCCATTGGTGCTTCGGTCGGCTTGGCCTCGGCGGTCGCGGACTTGACTTGGTCAGATGGCGGTGTCGCCGCTGGTGTGGACATCCCCCTCGGAGGCTGGAATGGTTGCGTGGCATCGGCCGGAGCCGCTTCGGCGGGGGGCGCACTGCCTGGCATTGCCTCAGGAGGCGTAGCATCCGCTGGCATATCATCATCTGGCTCGGCCTCGGCGGGCGGCATGTCAGCCGGCATCGAATCGCCCGGCCCTCTGTCAGCAGGGGCCGCTTCTGCCGGTGGCGCATCCGCTGGTGGAGCGGCAGGTTCGCTATCTGGTGGATCAGAGGGCTGGGCAACGGCACCGGTCAACAGGCTAATCGCCAAGCTAATTGCGAGGGTTATTGTTGGAAGGGATTTCATTGGTTCTCCTTCTCGCGTTGCTGCATTAATCTTCTTACGACGTCTTCCATTCCGGCCGGTGTGCTTGTGGCCGAGCTGCCGCCCGAGCTCGAGAACCCGGCCGAAGAGCCAAACCCTGATCCATCGAGCGGCCCGCTTGCTCTGTCGAACGAGCCTGTGCGCTCGCCCAGCGCCCATTCGCCTTCATCTTCACGCTGCATTTGCATGCCGACACGCATTTCAGTCACCTGGTTTGTGCCAGCACTGAGTCTGACGCGGTCCCTGGCGATGCCGATGAGCGAGAACCCGGCGATCGACCCGTTGGTTTGGACTGCTTTCCGGTATTCAGAGCTTGTGCCGTCAAAAAACGCAAACTGACCTTTCTCATATGAGATTATACCTACAAGGCCGAATGAGTCCACCCGATTTGGCCTGCGCCGTTCGGTCTGGCGTTGTTGACCGGAGCGCGCGGCGTTGAAGATATTCCGATCCAGGACGGTTCGAAATGCCGAGTAATCCGGCCGAGTCGGGTTACTTGCTGGTCTTTGAGTTGGTTGAGCCCAAGCCATCGAGGCAACCGCCAGCAACGCGGCCAACAAGGCCGTGAACTGGGCGCACGAGGCCCTCGAGCGATACCCGAGGCTTGAGGCCGGCGCGTTCATGCTGATCGTGGGCTTCATTGTGGCGACCTTTGACTCAGGACAAGGCCAGTTATCTGGAGGACAAGGTCGAGTTGCTGTCCGCCATCATCGCGAGCCGTGAGGTTCAAGTCTTGGATGTTGAGCGCCATGTCGTCGCGTTCGAGGTCGTACAGAAACCGGGTGACGGCGGCCAAGTTGCCCGATGCATCCACGCGGCATTCCAACATGGCCTGTTCGTCGGCCATCCGTTTCCACTGGGGCTTGACGGACGTTATGGTGACGCGGCTGGCCTGGGCCCAGCGATCGAACGCCGAGCAGACCTTGGCTTGAGCGACCGAGGCGTCGTTGGTGAGCATCCGAGTTCGCATGTTTTCCCAGGAAGACGTCAAGGTTTGTTCGCGCCGCAGCAATTGCGTGCCTCTGGCGCACGATGCCTTCAATGTGGCAACCTCAGATGCGCGGTCTTTCCAGCTCTGAACAAGGGGCCGGATAATGAGCCGGTCTCCGGCAAGCAGGGCAACGCAGGCGATAGCCACGACGACGAGGAGTTGCTGTCGGTTTTTCAAGTCGAAGGTCATGGCTGCTGTACTCCGCCCCACTGAAAGTTGAAGGTGAACTGCAGCGGCGACTGGCCACGCATCGACACGAGCTGGACGTTTCGGACTCCCGAAGCGCCGCGCAACTGGTCCAGCACGCGGAGCAAAGCCGGGTTGTTGCGAGCCGTTCCCCTCACGTTTACGG
Organism: Verrucomicrobiia bacterium; assembly: GCA_034677645.1. Taxonomy (GTDB): domain Bacteria; phylum Verrucomicrobiota; class Verrucomicrobiia; order Limisphaerales; family J093; genus JAAYVR01. The sequence continues at coordinate 2,443 of JAXDCU010000217.1, read as the reverse complement.
TGACTGGTTCGCGAATTTCAATCGTCTTGGCCGAGACCGTTCCATCCTCGGGAAACACTTCGGAAATCCGTTTGAGTATCGTCAACGACCTGCAGGAATTGTCGAACCAGGGCCTGAACTGGGTGATTCGCGTTTGGATTTGTTCGAGGTTGGTGACTTGAGTTCTCATGCCGTTCCATTTCGAACGCCAGTAGACCAGTTGCGCCTGTTGAACGGCAAACGCCAGCAGGACCAGACCTGCCAGGGCGCCTCCGACAATGCCGCCGGCCACGAGCTTTCTGGAAGAGTATTTGGCGGCCAATCGCTGCCAAGAACTGACCTTGGGAGGAAGAAACTCGAACGCCGGCTCCCGGCCAGCCAACCAACTCACCGCCAGACTCAACGCTGGTGAAACGTCCGTCGCGCTCGGCACGGTGACACCGTTGACACCGTCAGTGCTGGCCTTTACTTGCTCGACCAACACACCCAGCGGCTCCAGACGCGGTCGAAGCTGCTCCGCCAACTCGTCAGAAGCATCGTCCCGACCGAATATGCGCACGCGCCGCACGCCGTCGCGCACATCGAGCGGCAATTGCCCCAGGGTTATCCGCAGTTCGCGCGCAACCTGCTCGGTATGGAACTGACTGTCGCCGCTTCCCTCAAGCTCGGAAGCGCCTTCGATGGCTCGCAGAACAGCCACGCCACCGCCGAATGAAATCTGCATCCCGACGCTTCGCTCGCCGGGGATCAGTGCCACCACGCCGCCCGGGCTTTGAGTGTCAGCACGATGAAGCTCGGCTATGCCGAGTGAAAAACTCACGGGTCGGAGTTGAGCCGCCTTGAGCACGGCCTCAAGTCGCGTGACATTCTCGCGAGGCACCGCCACTTGGAGGGCATAAGCCTCGCCACTTGGTGTGCGGTAACGGGAATCGGCCAACATCAGCGCTTCAGGCGGATATGGGAAACCGCGCTCGGCCTCAAGTTGCAGGTAACCGGCGAGGTCGGCTTCGGGCAGGTCTGGCAGTCGCGTGCCAAGTGTCAAGACCCAGTTGAGTGGCAGGCCCACCGCGCAAGCGCGCTCCTTGATTTCAGCAGCCGCAAGGTGCTTCTGAATCTCGCGCCCGACCAACACCGGATCGTCAGTCAGCAGGTTCAAGGAGAGCGAGGCCGACACCGTCTTACGGATTTCAACGGAACCGTTGGTGCGACGGACGGCGACGGCCTGCATTGTGTTGCCATCGAACGCCAGCCCCAATAGGGCGCCGCCAGACTGTCGCCGGTCACGAATCGGCCGGGGCGGGGTCTCGCCCCGCGCGTCGGTCCGGTTCGATTCCGGTTTGGCGGTTTCAGGTTTCGTGGCGTGCCCGTTGCTCATCGTTGCTATCCCTAATGCCAGACCGCGTTTTCGTCCAGATCATCGCATTGCGCCCAGGAGCCCAGTGGCAACCACGGGGCCGTTCTGAGCGGCCATTTGAAGTTGTTGGCGTATTTCCTGTCCGAGCGCCCAGCCGAGCCGCGACAAGTCCTGGCGATACAGTATCTTCGGCGTGCCTTCGCTCATGTCGATGATGAATTTCACTCTCCGGAAGCCGCGTCCATAGCGGCCGACGGCGGCAATGTCGGCCGTGTATTGGAAGCCGCGGGCAGTCAGGTGCGGCCCGGCTTGGATGGCGCTATCTCTGTCGAGGACGTTGGCGACCCAGGCGATCGAGTTGAGGTTGCCTGCGCCTCCGAGTCTGTAGGAAACCAATGCGGGCGCGTTGTTGCTGCCAATTCCAGGCACGCAAGCCAGAACCGCCTCACGCGCCGTGTTCACATTAATCAAGCCGGTCAGAAACGCGCTGTTCGTGGTAGTGATCTTGTCAGCCACCAGCGCGAACTCGTCTTCGGTCATGCCGCTCTTGATGTGGAACTCCAGCAGGCTCCCGAATGTAGCTGTCGTGGCGCCGCCCGTTCCGCCTCCGGCCTGGCCTCCCTGACCTTGCTGGCCGCCTGAACCCGGACCACCGCCGCCCCCGCCAGAGCCTCCGGAAAGGCCGACGCTGAGGAGTATTTCATTGGCGCGTGTGGCGCCAAACTCCTCCTCAAAAAGCACGGCGAGCTGCTGCTGGGAGTTAGTGTTGGTGACATCGATGCGATTGGTGCCTTCGATTGTGGTGTTCGGCACCCGGCTCCAGACCGTAACGTACTCGAGCAGTCCGGGATCGAGGCGACCGTTCGCGTCATCGGGCGGCGCGTTGGCGTCTCCATCGTTCTCATTGATTTCGAGAACGCCGTTCAGGTTCATATCCTCGCCGAAGAGAATGGAGTTGGTCATGCCATAGACCAGGTGGAGCTCGTCAATGGTCTCAAAAGGGCCTTGTTTGCATTGATAGGGCGGCATCAACTGGGTGTAGATGTTGGCCATGTTGCCTTGGCCGGAGTTCGTGCTGGACGCGGAGCGCCACAGGAGAATGTCATCGAC
>JAXDCU010000216.1:0-14417 GCA_034677645.1 Verrucomicrobiia bacterium | reverse complement strand
GGCCGTTTCGTGAATGACCACGCTGGAATTTTCCCGCGGTTGGTAAGCGACCAATCGTCCGTCCGGCGAAACGGAGTAGACTTTGGCAACCGCCAGCGGAACTTTGCGAATGGTAACGCCACTCGACGGTGTTTGACCCAGCTCGGCCAATAATTCGTTGGCTTTCTGCCCCAGCGCCGCCTCGGTCGGGAATTGCTTCAGCAGATCGTTCAGGGCGCTGATCGCCTGCTGCTTGTTCCCTTTCTTCTGGTAACACACTCCCAGGCGGTACTGCGCCTGGGCCACGACCGACCGGCTGGCGGCTGCTTCAGCGGTGATTTGCTGGTAGATTTTGATGGCGGCGTCCAGGTTCCCCTCCGTTTCCTCGGCGAAGATGCCTTTCTGCAGGAGGACTGAAGGCGATTCGGCCGCCACAGCGGCGGGCGCGACGAGAGCGCCGATCATCACGGCGATGGTGACACGATATATGAGCTTTTTCATAACTGGTTTCTCCGGTTTTGGACTGTGTGTTTGCCTGTACGGCTCCAATTTCGAAAGCGGCGTTGCCGCACGATTGCAGCCGCGCTGAATCAGTGACCTCACAATGCGCAAAGGGGCTCGGCTATTCATGATGCTCTGACTTTGGCTGTCGTTCGCATACGCTTGGCGAGGCTCAGCCACAGACCGACGAGGCGTGTCACCCGTACGGACGCTACGGGCTTCGACCACGATTCTCGGACCTAGCCGCCTCGCTAAGCAGCGCCGCTGCGCGGCGCAAGAACTTGACTCATTCACTACAGATTTCATCAAAGGAGTCACTCTAGGTCATGGGGCGCTCTAATCACTCGGTCGTCGCGACACGCCCGGGCACCGCATTCTCCATCACCCAGACCTCCTGCAGCGCAGGTTCCCGAACCAGGAAGAACAACTCGCCTTTGGGTGTGTACGCGGCGTGACTGAGGTCCAGCGCTCGGATTTCGGGAGCCGCCAATTCTGTCTTCCGCAGGTCGCCCGTCTGAGCCGAAAGCAGCCACACCTCGGAAGGGCGCTTGGGCTCCGCACCCGGCCTCAGGATCACAAGATCGCGCCCGCCCGGGGCCCAGTCTCCCACGGTGGCACGCTTCGGCAGCGGCACGGTTCGGCGTTCGCGCGCCTGTCCGTCGGTGAATTCCAGCAATCTTACGGTCACGCTCCCCCCATCGTTCGCCACGACCGCGATCTCGGAGGGATCGCCGAGCGCGAGCCGGTTAGCGTCCTCGAAATATGCCCGGCGCTCGAAATAACACGGTAACTTGAGCAACTCCCTGGTTTTCCCGGTCTTGATCTCGAAGCAGGCGTATAGCCCAGGGTCACTTTCCGTCGGTCTTCGCGGCATCCGGAAGAAATCCACGGTTTTCTCCTTGGCATTGGCAAAGAAGGCGCAACGTGCATCCGGGGCAGACTCCTTTCTGAGCAGGTGCCGCTGTTCGTCGCCACTCTTTAGGTCTCGCTGAACGACAAAGAAGCCGGACTGGCTGGCATCCCAGCGGACGTAGGTGATCGTGCCCGGCTCGATGCCTGCGCGCATCCACCACGGGGTGTCGCGACCCCGGTCATCCCGGAAAATTGCCGTCGTCTGGCCGGTGACTGTATCGAGCAGAGAGAACTCCACGCCGCCATCCCGCCGAGTCGCCCAGAGCGTGACGGTTCGGTTGTCACTCAACCATTGCGGGCGATCGCACCTTCCGTATCGAGCCAGGCTTACGAGTTCGCGCTCCCGGCGCGTTTCCAGCTCGAAAAGACGCCAGGACCAGCGCGGAGGGGTGCCCGCGCCAAACACAAGGTAGCGGCCATCGGGTGAGACCGAGAACTGGCCCATCGCGTCGCCAGATCGGAGCGGAAGCTCGGCTGGAGGCTCGATCACTTTGCCTGTTTCCCAGTCGAGTCTTGCGCGGTGGATGGCGCCGCCTCTTCGGTAGACTCCGTAGAAAAAACGTCCGTCGCGGGTGGACCCTAAGGGATACACCGAGCCGATGTTTGGCTTGACGAGATAGGGCGCACCTTTTGTCTTGCCATTCTGGACTTGGACCGCCCACACGTCCATGCCGCCGCTGCGGTCGCTGCGGAAAAGCAAGGTGGCGCCGTCCGGGGACCAGTCGAGCACTTCGTCATTGGCCGGATGCTGAATCAGCGGCGTTTCCGTGCCATCGGCCACGTTGAGCGCAAATATGTCCCTTTCCGGCTCTTGCAGGCTGCCGCGCGCATAGACCAGGAAACGCCCGTCCGGAGAAAAGCGCACGGTGGAAGGTTCCAGGTGGCCCAACGCTTTCAACTCCCGCATGCTGCCCTGTTCCGGCGCGAAGAGGACAATGGCGACCTCCCCCGTTTTCGAAACCTGCGCCACAATCTGCTTGCCGTCGGAGGACCAATCCTCGGGTTGGCACCAGCCAACGTGCCGATCAGCCAAGACTCGCGGCTTGGGATTTTCGACCGACACGAGCCGCACATCGAAAGACTTTTCGGGACTGCTGTCGTCGTACCACCAATAAACGACATCCTTGCCGTCGGGCGAAATGATGGGATAGAGTGCAAAGTCGCTCGAGGCCCACGATCCCTTGTTCGTGAGCCGCCGGTTGTGGCCGCTGCTCAAGTCACGTATGGCGACGTCCCCGGTTTCCCAATCCGTAAAGGCCAGGTATCTCCCGTCGGCCGAAACTGAACACAAAGGGTCGAGAGCGGGAGCCCAGACCTGGCGGACGACCACTGCCGACATTGGTTGACCGAGTTCAGACAGCCTCTGACACGACTTTTCAACCAGTTCCTTCTCGCTGGAGAACTGGTCGACCAACTTCCGAAAGGCCACCGTCGCCTCTTCTTTTTGGCCCTTCTTTTGGTAGCAGACGCCCAACCGGTATTGCGCCTGGGCCACGACCGACCGGCTGACGGCTCCTTCGGCGGTGATTTGCTCATAGATCTTGATTGCGGCGTCGAGGTTGCCCTCCGTTTCCTCGGCGAAGATTCCTTTCTGCAAGAGGACGGAGGGGGATTCTGCCGCCACGGCGGCGGGCGCTACGAGAATGCCAATCATCGCGGCGACTGTGATATAACGCGTGAGTTGACTCATACGAGTTTCCTTCGTTTTTGGGCTGACAGGTTGTGTGCGCGGTTTCAATTTCGAGGGAGACGTTGCCATACGATTGTTACCGTTGTATTACGCGCGCGTCCTTTTTCATTCCTTTTTGCGGAGGCTCCGGCGGCGTCGGATTCTGGCAGGCTGAAGGGAATAAACCCCGCGCCGCGCTGCTTACAGCGGCGCGTTGCACGAATTGCGAATCTGGCTGCGTAGCCGCGGACTGGTGTTCGCGGCCATCTTCCTCCGAGCCAGAGAGGATGTTGCTGGTGGAGAGAGGAGCGCCGCAAACGCCAGTTTGCGGCTACTTGGAGACTTTGGCTTGTTTTGGCTTTGGCGGGCGGTGACGGGCGGGTAAGCTGGAAAGCCGGATGACGCTGTTTCCGGTCGTGGCCAGGGAATTGCGGGTTGGCTCGCGACGCAACAAGACATACTGGTTGCGCTTCGCAGCGGCCACGGCGGCTTTGTTTGTGTGCGTGTGGATGTCGCTCTGGGCCGCCCGTGCGCAGCCAGCGGCGACTGTCGGCAAATCCCTGTTCAGTTACTTGAGTATCTTGGCGTTTGGGTATTGCCTGCTGGTCGGCCCGTTCATCACGTCCGACTGCGTCAGCGAAGAGAAACGCGAAGGCACACTAGGGCTCTTGTTTCTGACGGAGTTGAACAGCCTTGACGTGTTACTTGGCAAATGGCTTGTCACGTCCTTGTCGGGTTTCTACGGGTTATTGGCCATTCTGCCCGCGCTTGGCATTCCGCTCCTGATGGGCGGCGTCGCGCCGGGCGAGTACTGGCGCACCGCGCTTGCCGTGGTAAACGCTATTCTCTTTTCGCTGACCGCCGGGATGTGCGTGTCGACGATGAGCCGCGAGCAGCCGAAGGCGATCCTGGGGACGGTATTGGTGGTTCTTGGCTTGTCGGGTCTGCTGCCTGGCCTGGCATTGGTGTTCGAGTCGGCCTTCTTCACCCGTCCGACAAGTCAGTTCCCTTCAGTGGCACTGGCCAGTCCCGCTTACACCGGCTATCTCGCGCTTGACGCAACCTACAGGATCGCACCAAGGCTCTACTGGCTCTCGCTGGGATTAGTCCATTCCTTAAGCTGGCTCTTCATGCTGGCAACCGCACTGATGCTGCCGCGAACGTGGCGCGACAGTCCCCAGGAAAGACCGGGAACACGGCGATGGCTTCTGCGTTTTGGCTACACGTCCAGATGGCGGCGTCTGTTCAGGAGTCGCCTTGATCGGAATCCGATCTTCGCTCTTGCGGCTCGGTTGAGATGGCCGCACGTGGTGTTCTGGTCATTAGTGATTCTGGTGGCAATCAATGTCTATTGGCTGACGTACGGCTACCGACGGAACATCGGAAGTTACCAGTTTCACCAGTACTTCTCACACGCGCTCGTTTTCACAAACCGAGTTTGGATCACCGTGATGGCTTGTCGCTTCTTCCTCGAAGCGCGGCGAACTGGAGCGCTCGAGCTTTTCCTGACCACGCCCTTGCCGGTCCGCACGTTGCTGCGCGGGCATGGCCGGGCCCTGTGGCGGCTGTTTGCTCTGCCAGTGACGGTGATCGCGCTCTTGCACGTTTTCTATGTTGTCGCGAGCTGGCGGCTGGCCGCGCCCCAAACGGCGTCCAGTTCGCTGCTGTTCCGGTCATATCTCGCGGCCGCGTTTGGAAGCCTGGCCAATTTCATCACGGACGTGTTTGCGCTGTGCTACGTGGGCGCCTGGCTGAGCGTCGCGTTGCGGAAGCCGGCCTTCGCGGTCTTGAAAACATTCGCGCTTGTGATCCTAATCCCTTGGACGATCGGTTATTTCCTGCCGGGGCTTTCGACGCTGCTTCCCTCGAAAGTAATGCTGTTCGTCAACTCCCGCGGCTGGCTGCGCAATATCTTTGGTGGCAGTTTCTTCTTGTACCCGCTCGGCCGCGTGGGCGTCTGGGTCATGAAGAACCTCCTGTTCATCCTTTGGGCGAGGTACAAACTCGGTCGGCATTTCCGGGCGGCAGCCGTGCAAACACACCGTGACGAGGGGGCCCGACGCCGCTGGAGGCCGCGCAGGAGGACGCAGGACAATGTGGTTGCGGTGTTACCCGCCATCGCCGCATCCGACCGGGAACGTCGGGGATGATCTCAGTTTGAGTCGACTGGTGGTAGCAATCGTGCCATGACATTCTTGCCCGTAGTCGAGCGTGAACTGCGCGTGGCGGCGCGGCGGCGCGGCGCTTACTGGGCGAGGCTGGCCGCCGCCGGGGGCGCTGTGTTGTGTAGCGCGGCGATTCTGTTGTGGCGCCCGATTGGTGGCGTTCTGGCGGCGCAGACTGGGGATGTGCTGCTGTCGGTACTCACAAGCCTTGTCTTCTCGTTGTGTCTGCTATCAGGCCCGGTGCTGACGGCGGATGCTTTAAGTGAGGAACGGCGAGAAGGAACGCTGGGCCTGCTTTTCCTCACTGATTTGCGTGGCCTGGATGTGGTCCTGGGCAAGCTGGCGGCGGCGTCAGTGACAGCTCTTTTTGGCCTGCTTGCGGTCTTGCCCATGCTGGCCATCCCAATTCTGCTGGGGGGTGTCGATCTGGGCGAGTTCGTGAGATTGGCTCTGGTGCTGGTGAACACTCTGTTTCTGTCGCTGGCGATCGGACTGGCGATGTCGGCTTGTTGCGTCCAGGGAAGAAGCGCTCTGGCGCTGACGGTCTTTGGCTTGTTCTTGCTGGCCGGTCTCGTCCCCCTGTTTGTCGATCTCAGGATGTCGGTCGGGTGGGCGAGTTTGGCGGCAAGTACAATCAGCCCGACCTGTGTTTTGTGGCTCGCGTCCGCTGCCACGTACCAACAACAAGCATCCGCCTTCTGGCTTTCGATTGGCGTAACGCATGCCTTGGCATGGTTGCTCCTCGTGTTGGCCGGCGCGCTGACCGCGCGCGTTTGGCGCGAGCCGACAGGGTGGTTCGCTCGGGTTAGCCACCAGCGGCGTTGGCACAACTGGTGCTACGGACACCCGAACCAGCGCCGCAATCGGCGTTGGCTGCTGGACAAGAACCCGGTAGCGTGGCTTGGCCAAAGACAGCAGCTCAAGCAGCGGCTCCTCTGGGTGTCCATCGGCGTCGCGCTGGCGTTCTGGGTCTGGTTCAGGATACGCCACGCGCAATTCGCGGACAGTGGCAGCACCGTGTTTCTGATCGGGCTCCTGCTTCTGGCACCGCTGAAGTGGCTTGCTGCATCGGAAGCATCACAGCGGATGGCTGCCGAGATGCAGTCAGGCGCGCTCGAAGTACTGCTCACCACGCCGATGACCGTGCGTGAGATACTGCGGGGCCATCTTCAGTCGATGGGGCACATGTTTCTCTGGCCGGCGGCGGCTGTCCTGGCAGTCCAGGCCGTCATGCTCAGCTTGATCCCGTCAGCCACGCACGCCGACCGTGCATTGGTCGGCATGGCGATCGTGGGCATGGTGATGTGCATATGGGACCTGCACGCGCTGGCGTGGGTGGGGATGTGGCTGGGCGCGACCCTGAGGAAACCAAGTCGGGCGTTCGCGGGAACGGTGCTGCGGATTCTGGTGGCGCCTTGGGGGCTTCTGGCGTTGACTTCAGTTGTGATCGGCTGGCCCTATTGGTACTCGCTGTGGCCGCTCTGGCTCGTCATTTGCGTCGCTCTAAATCTCTTCTACTCTCTTCAGGCGCGAACCCGACTGCACAACAATTTCCGTCGACACGCCGCCGAACGCTACGCCGCTGGATGACAAGAACAGCGGTCCGTCACGGTTTGGCGTCGAAGAAAGGGAAAAGCCGTTGCAGCTCAGTGCGGTTGGGGCGGCGGCCGTACTCGCAAATCTCGAATGCTTCCGCGTACTGAACATTGCCTGCGCGCTCCTGGCCGTACCAATCGACTAGTGCCGTCTTGAACCGATTGGCTACATTTCTCGATCGGTTCCGGAAATTCTCGCGCACCTGCTTTGCGCGGTCGGCCTGCTTGGCTGGGTCCGGCGGCATCAGGTTCGGGTTGCCGTTGGCGCCGCCTTCATGGAACTGCGAGACCAGTTTGTCGAGCGCATCAAGCTTCTTTTCCATGACCAGGTCGATCGCCACCGCGATGTCGGGTGTGAACGGGTTCGGTCGCTGAAACGAATCCGGGTAGTAAAGGAACACGGGGTTTCTCGTGAGGTGCGGGACGTCAGGGCAGAAAAACGGCACAGTGACCATGTAAGCGGCGTCCTGAACGAGCACACCTGTGTAGCGATGGTCCGGATGGTAGTCGTTGGGGCGGTGGCTCATGACGATATCGGCGTGCCACTCGCGAATTAGCCGCGTGACGAGCCGGCGGTTCTCCAGCGTGGGCAGCAATTCGCCGTCGTGGATGTCCAGAACCTCGCACGTAACACCGAGCACTTTCGAAGCGGCTTCGACCTCGGCCTTGCGCCGTTTTGCCAATGGCCCCCCCGCCTCGCGCCAGTGGCCGATGTCGCCGTTTGTGACCGATACGAGCTTTACCTTGTGGCCTTGCGCTGCCCACATCGCGGCGACGCCGCCGGACTGGATTTCGCAATCGTCAGGGTGCGCGCCAAAACAGATGATGCGCAGCTCGCGTTGGTCGGTTGACTCCTGCGCGATTGCCGGCGCCAATCCGCCGACAAACGCGGCGAGAACAAGCCCCGCGCAGATCATGAAAGCGTGTTGAGCACGGTGTGATTTGATGGTATTCATTCTGGTTAGGGGTCAGTCCTCACTATTGACACTGCTTTCGGGGGTGCGCTGCTTCGCCGTTCGCGGCAGATTCGAACACGTAGGCCGGCGGGGATTGGGTCGCGCCAGCTTCACTCGCTCCCGTTCAAGCAGCAGCCGTTTCCACTCGATGCCGCCGGAAAAACCGCCGAGCTTTCCTCCCATCGCCAACACGCGATGGCATGGGATCAGGACGGGGAGCGGGTTGACGCGACAGGCCTGGCCCACCACGCGCGCCGCTCGTGGTGAGCCAACGCGCCTGGCCACATCGGAATAGGTGCGTGTTTCACCCCGCTCAATCTCAGTGAGCGCTCGCCAAACCGCCCGCTGAAAACCCGTTCCCCGCGACAGGTCCAGCGGCGGCAATCTGTCGGGCTTGTGGCCTGCGAGAACGCGTTTTACCGCCCGGGCTGTGGTCCGCAGCCAGTGGCGGAGTGCTGTCGGCGGTTTGGCGCCGGGAGGATTTGACCGAGTCTTGTCTGGCCGCGGGGAGCGCGATGGAAACTCCAAGGCGACCAGACCGTGAGCCGAGAAGGCGGCAACGAACTCGCCTTTGGCTGTCCTGATCGAGCGACGCCAGACATTCATCGGTTGCGAAAGTAGAAATAAACCAGACCCCAGAGCATCAGGATGAAAAAGACGCACACGCCCAGGAACCAGTTGCGCGCCACGCGCTTTTCGTATCGGAGCGGTCTTAGGCCATGGATGCTGCCCGCGGCGAGATAATTGACGAGTTTGGGACTGGCGGTGGGTGGGCTGCGGAACTGGCCTAGCCAGCGTCGGATGCCAGCGAGCGGATCGTACTTGCGCAAGCCGAGTTCGTTGTAAAGGGCCGGCGCATCTTCCCGGCCGTCCGGTTGCTGAACATTGTTGTGATTGACCTGTTCAAAACTCGGTTCGCCCTGGGCTGGTATCGGGGTGGATTGTCCGCCAGCGCCGGCAACAGCCGTGGACCTGAGTCTGGGCTGAGTTTGTTCCGCCGCGAGCCGCCCGCGCAACTGTCGAATCTGGCTATCCAATTCCCCGATGCGGGCTCTGAGCGCTCGTTCACGGATGTCGATCGGGTCGTGTTTTCTACTTAACCAGCTCATCGTGACTGAGGCGATAATCCGAGGCGCTCTCGGCTGGGTGGTTGCCCAGGCATGGAGCCTATTTCCACAATAGAACCAGAACGAAAACCGCCACCGCCAGAAGCGCGACGACCGCCAGGGGCCAGGTCAGTGCCAGACCGACCTTGCAGAGCCGACCGAGGCTTTGCTCGCCGAGCAGGTCACGGGCGGTGCTGCTGGCTGACTGGTTGGCTTGCTCGACTTGCAGGGGCGCCGTCGCGCCTTCGAGCAAGGGCCACTTCAGTTGCGCGGCGTTCCATTCCATCCGCGCATTCTCCACGGTGGTCAGGGCGCGTGTCAGTTCGGTGTTCCAGTTCTCGAGTGTCCAGTTTTCTTCTTTGATGTCTTGAACCTGGCTCAAGGCCGTTTTGAAGCCATCAAGTGTCCGAGCCATGGCCTCGGCATTCTTGCGCGTTTCGAATTCAGCTTTTTCGAGCAATCCAATGCCTCGCGTGATGCGTTCGATCACTTCGGCGCGGCCGGTTTCGAATTCACCGCGGCGTCGGCGGGCCTCCTCAAGCGCGGAACGCTCGCGTTCAAGCTCATCATGCGCCCTTTTCAATTCAGCGATCTGGTGCTGGGTCTCCGTTACCTTGGCCGCCAGTTCCTCGCGGGTGGGCGGCCGCGGTGCAACGGCGGCCGGCTCAGTTTGTGTTGCGCGGCCGGCCGCGCGGGCGTCTTGGACGTCGCGGTCGATGAAGTCAGTGTCGTCGAGTGGCAGCGGCATGACCGAACTGTAACACCGACCTCCGACCTGTAAAGAGTTCACGCTAGCTCCTTCGCCGGGCGTCGGCTCGCCTAGCCGCTCAGAACTCAATGTTCGTAAGTCGCCGCAGTCCGAGCCGGACCGGCACAAAACCGGCCCCGAACGACAAGATGAGAAACGCCGCGCGGCCGCCAACAACTAGGTGCCAGTCGACTTGCCCGGTCCGCCCCCACGACGATCCGCCAGCCAGAAGCAACACTGACGCCACTATGTAAAGGAAACTCAGCACCAGGCAGAGTGTGCCTCCGAAGCCACTCACAATCCTGGTCGGGTTGTCCTCCTTGAAGTTGGGATAAAGCGCGCCAAGGCCGACGGCAAGAGCATTGAGAGCGAAGGTCATCACCACAACTGACAGGCTCAGGTCGATCACACGGTCGGCCCCGAGCTTCAACATGTGGCTGGAGAGCATCATCAATCCAACCGTCACAACTAGGGACAGCGCGATGCTCATGGCCAGCTTGGTGAGCAGAACTCGCCGCAAGCCGAGCGGGGCGAGCCCGACGATCCAGACACGTTTGCCCTCCAACGAAAACTGTGGGTAAACGAACCGCGTGGTGACCGTGGCCAGGTTCAAGGCGCAAGCGCCCAGATTGAGGTATGAGACGACTTGCGTCCAGAACGGGTTGTTGAGTTGCGCGCCGAAATGCCGCAAGTTCAAAATGTACACCGCCAGCAGTCCAAAGAGCATCACTGTCTGGCCCCATTGCGTCGTGTCACGCAAGAACACCCGGATGTCCTTCAAAACGAGCGCGCGTCGGTCAGCTCGAATTGACGGGATCGCGTCAGCCATCCGCTCGATCCAACCGCGCCGGTGCGTGATTGTCCTTCGCCGTTTCCGCCAGGCGCGAAACCAGTTCCACCGCCGCAGTATGCTGCCTCGTCCCTGTGTGATCGACACTGCATTGTAGAATGCAGCGCCAGTCCGAGTGAGAGCTAGAGTGCCGAAGAACAAGACATGGCTTAGCAAGACAAGAGCGAAAAACACAGCCGCCCCCACCGCGCCTTCGGCCCACTGCTGTACGCCAGCGGACAGCCAGTAACTTGGCAAGAGCGGGAACTGCGCGAACCTTGTTTTGCCCAGAAGCCTGTCGAGCACCACGAGCACGCGAGTCTCAAGTTGGTCGTCGGGCACGGGCGCGGGCTTTAGCCAAAAAGCGGCAAGCAACACCATGGCAAGGGTGACCAACAGAGCTCCCGCCTGGAAACTGCGTCGGTCCATGAAACGCGCGAGCAGAATCGACGCATACGATCCAGCCGCCGCTGGCAGCACGATGAAAAGCGCGATAAGCGCGACTGTCATCGGGTAGAAATGCCACGACACGCGCTGCGTCAGCCCGTAGGCGGCGAGCAACGGCGCCACGAGAAACAGAAACGCCCAGGACGCCAGCACGGTGCTCTCGACGAACTTCCACCGGAACACGGTCTGCGGCGCCACGGGCAACGGTAGCAGGAACTCCGTCTCCCGATTTCGGAATAGGGCTGTGTAGCTGATAATCGCGTTGCTGAGCAGCAGCAGCGCAAACAGGAACGCGAATAGCAGGAACAGCATCCGCTCGATCAAAACAGCACCGAGACCAGGAAATGTGCCGGCGAACTTCAGCCCCTTGTAGAACAACGTGAACGCCAATGCCGCGTATCCAGCCAGAAAGCACGCAATCACCGCCGTCAACAGCCGCGACTGCCGACGAAGTGAAAGCAACCGCCGCCAACTCTGCCTCAAGTTCACGCCCAGCAGGAGCGTTAGCGGATCGGAGGCGGCCGTGGACGGGACATTGTTCATGGACCGCTCTCAGTGGGCCCGCGCGTCGACTGGCGCGCATCGCTCCTCACGCGTCCGCGAATCTTGCACGGTCAGGGCCAGGAAAGTCTGTTCGAGCGCGCCAGCAGTTCCGCTCTGGCGCCTCAACTCATCTCGGGTGCCAACGGCGATGAGCCGGCCCTCATGCATGATACCGATCCGATCAGCCATTTCTTCGGCCACGCTCAACTGGTGAGTTGAGACAAGGACTGTCGTGCCCGCCCGTGCCCGTTCCTTGAGCATGTCTTTCAGCACGCGCGTATGGTGGGGATCGATTCCGACCATCGGCTCATCCAGGACGAACACTGCCGGGTCGTGCAGCAGAGCCGACACGACGGCGACCCGCTGCCGTGTTCCGTGCGAAAGGGCATCGATCGTCTGACCCAGATAAGGCTCAAGATTGAACCTGGCTGACAGTTCCTCCGCCGCCCGTTCGATCCGCGCATTGTCCATCAGGAAAAGCTGGCCTATGAACCTGAAGAACTCCCACGGCGTGAGCTTGTCGTACAGAAAGGGAAAGTCCGGAACATACGCAAGCAGCCGCCTTGCTTCGAGCGGATGAGCGAGCAGGTCGTAGCCAGCCAGGCGCACTGAGCCGGACGTGGGTTTCATCAATCCGGCGACCAGCTTGACTGTCGTGGTCTTGCCGGCGGCGTTCGGGCCGAGCAGGGCGAAGAACTCGCCGTGCTGAATGCGAAGGCTCAGGTCATTAACGGCGATCAGGTCGCCGAACTTCTTCACCACGTGTATCAGCTCAATCATCGCGCGCAATCGGTCAGAAAGCGAGGTTGGCCAGCTCCTCGTTCACCAGGAGAACGTCGCCAGGCAGCTCGACTCGCATGATCTCCCCCACACGGCTCACGTAGACAACTGCTTTGTACTTGTCAAAAATCCGCGCTTGCAGCCGGTAGACTCGCAAACGCGCGTTGCCCACCACGAGCCAGTCGCTGCGCGCCTCCCAGTTCAGGCCCAGATCGAGAGAAGCCAGGTTCTTGAGTTCCATGTCAGGCGCCAGAACCTTCAGCCACACACTTGCCATGGGCACCCCGATCTTGGCAAAGAGCGCGTCCGGATTCGCAAGCTCATCGAACGCAATCTTCCGTTCCCACGCGGTCTCCGGGTTATCCCGGCGGATTACTACGCTCCGGTCAGCGGCGTTGGCGCGGACCTCGAGTGTTGACGGGCGGGTGTTGAGCTTGAAGTTCATTTGGCGCCATGCCTGGTTCGTGCCGATCTCGGCTTGCCAAGTGAACCTGAGCCGCGGCGGTGTTTCCCCAACGAGCACGTTGCCGTCCAATTCCAAGGTGTAACCGGCAAGTTGCCCCACACGCCCTTCGATCTCGTCATCGCCGACCCGTGCACTTCCCGTTTCCGCGCTAGTGACATCGGCAGCCCAGCGGCAGTGGCCCAGTCGCTGCTTGTCCCTGAGAATCTCGAGTGATGACGCGTCTGGCGCGGTCAGAATGCGCCCCCACACAACCCCGACCGGCACGGCGCTTCCGCCGCCGCCCCGGCTGCTCATTTCGAAACGCCAGAGCAGGGCGTTCATCGTAATCCAGAACAGGATGACCAGCGGGAAATAGAGACGCCTCAACATGCGAACGTCATGGTAGCTCGGATTCGCTGCCCCGCCAAATAGCCGGTCGGGGCTCGTGCACCCATTGTCCACCCAGCGCCAAGGCCATCCATTCCTTGGACAACCTCACGGTAACTTGATGGTCTGCCCAACTTTCAGTCGGTTGGGGTTTATGCTTGGATTGGCTCGGATCAGATCGCGCAGCTTCACACCTCGCGCTGCCGCGATTCCGCTGAGCGTGTCCCGAGCACGAACCGTGTAGGTCCGCGACGTGGGGGCGCCAGGCGTGACCTGCATGGCGGCGAAGTTCGTATCAATCCGCTCACTGGCGCCCTGTGTCCCCGGTTTTGAGGTTGCGGCCCTAGCGGTCGATTGCTGCGTTGGTGCGGACGCGGAAGTGGCCACTCGCGTTCCAGCGGCGGCCAAGTTTGGACTTGTCGCGACAGCGGCAGAACTGGCGCCGGTTGCCGGCGGTGATTGCAGAGCTAGCAGTCTGTTCTTGAGCTGAGTGTTCTCGGCATTCAGTTGCGCGACCTGGGCCTGGAGGGCCTGGTTTTGCTGGCGGAGCCGGGTGTTTTCGTTGGCCGTCTGATGGACTTGCGCGGTGAGTTTGTCGAGCTGTTGTTGCATGTGGGGGGTTTGAGGGCCGAGGGGGACTGACTTGGCAAGCTCGATCTTTGCGGCGTCTATGAACCCGCGGGCAGTATCCGCTTGGCGCCAATCCGGGCGCAACTTGAGTAATCTCTCGAAGTGATAAATGGCAGCGGCAGGGTTGGGCACGTTCTGGCTGTAGAGCAGGCCCAGCTCCCAGTGTGGACGAGCAAGGCGCGGGTTACCTTCGAGCGCTTTCTCGAATGACTCGAGGGCTCCCTGGAAATTGTAGGCGGCTTTCTTCGCCAGGCCGTCGCCAATCAGGGGGTTCTTCTCCTCCGAATCGGCGTCGAAAAACGGCGCGCAGCCGCTCAAACATAAGCCGAAGACCGCGGCTGGAATCAACCGCCGCAAACTTGACGGAACAATCATACGCATAGCCTACCCAAGTCGATCCCATCACGCAACGGCAGCCTGAGGCTGAGGCTGTCACTGTCGGCACAACCCACCAGGGTGCATCTCAATCGGCCAATTCCCGCTTTGGCCCGATCGTCACAATGGCTTTGACGTCGCCTGTTCAGGCGGTACGATCTCCACTGTGCCGCGCAGGGCGGCCTCTCTCCGCGGAGTCAAATCGGCAAGAACGATTTTGCAGTATGAAAGACGTACTACCCAACAACTGGCGGCCCTGTTTGTGCGTCCTAATCGTGTTGCCGGTTCTCCTAAGATCGGCGCTCGCAACGGCGGCGGAACTTCCGGCGCCGCCCAAGAAGCTCATCGAG
>JAXDCU010000215.1:0-5437 GCA_034677645.1 Verrucomicrobiia bacterium | reverse complement strand
CAGTTATCCGCCCATCACCGCTCCAGCTCTGGTGTTGGTTGGGGCCATGATGAGCCGCAACATCGGGCGTGTTGACTGGGAGGACGCCAGCGAGTCGGTGCCGGCGTTCCTGATCATGCTGGGCATTCCGCGCTCATATTCGATTGGCCATGGTTTGGCACTCGGGCTTGTGGCCTACCCGGTTATCAAACTTGCGTCCGGGCGCGGCCGCGAGGTGGGGTGGGTTATGTACGTCCTTGCGGTCTTGTTAGCTGCTTACTTTGTACTCTTACGAGGTCGACTGTGAAGAGCCGCGGTGCTTTTTGCCCGTGCAGCGTGCATTGGGAACGTGAGTCCGCCGGTGCATGGAAAGCCTCCACGTTCCAGAGAACGCGCTTTGGGTCCGTGAACCAGATGCTTAACCACGAAGGCCGCGAAGACCACCGAGGAAGAGCTAATAGAAACCTCCGTGGTCATCGTGCGGTTCGTGGTGGTTGTTTTGCTGGTTCATGGGGAGTGACAAAAGATGACAACAGTAAATGACTTTTTGTCGCGCCGGCGGTTTCTTGCGGCTGGCGCCGCGACGACTACCTTTACCGTGATGGCGCCGGCCCTGGCGTTCGGTACGGAAACCAACGCGCGTGTAACTGCTGGATTTGTCGGCGTCGGCGGTCGAGGCGGGTGGATTGCCGAACACGTGGCAAAACAACCCGGCTTCGAGGCGGTCGCCGTCTCGGATTATTTCACCGAAGTCGCTCTGGCCGTGGGCGAGCGGCTTGGTGTGGCGAAAGAACGCTGTTTTTCAGGCTTGAACGGGTATCGTCGAGTGATCGAGTCGAAAGTCGACGCGATATTCCTCGAAACACCGCCCTATTTCGTTCCGTCGCACGCGCGTGCCGCTGTGGAAGCCGGTTGCCATGTGTACGTTGCCAAGCCTGTGGCGGTGGACGTGCCGGGCTGCCTCGAGTTTCTTGAAGCCGGACGCATGGCCGCGCGCAAGAAGAGGTCTTTTCTGGTCGATTTTCAGACTCGCACGGACCCGTTCCACATTGAATCCGTCAAGCATGTCAGAGCGGGCATGATCGGGCGGCTGTGTCTGCTCAACTCCTATTATCACGACGAGTGTTTCTCCGACCCGCCCAAAGGCGATACGATTGCGAATCTGCTCCGCAACCTGGCCTGGGTGAACGACACGGCCCTGGGCGGCTCGTACATCGTCAACTGCGACATACACGCAATCGACGTGGCGCTCTGGATTGCCGGTGAGCTGCCAGAAAGCGCCGTGGGATTCTCCGAACGCAACCGACCGAAAGCCCAAGGCGACTCGCACGATTGTTACGCCGTCAGTTACCGATTCAGAAGTGGCCTTGTGATGACCAATCACAGCGAGCATATCCGTAATGGGACGGACTTCGTGTCCGGATGCGCCGCCTATGGGGACTCGGGATATCTTGAGGCGAACTACGCCGGCAAAGTGTCTGTTCGCGGACTTGAAGACGGTTACGCCGGAGGCGAGAATAAGAGCCTCTACGAGGATGGAATGCATCGTAACGTGGCCGCGTTTCACCGTAGTATCCTTGAAGGTTCGAGCGACTCGCCCACACTCGAGCCATCGGTAAACAGCACACTTGCTGCTATCCTTGGCCGCGAAGCGGCGCTGAGCGGACGCCGCATCACATGGGATGAGCTGCTCCGCGACAGAACGCGCGTCGAGGCTGACCTGTCAGGCTTGACGGTTTGACGCCGCCTCTGAGCTCAAGAGTCAGAGCCTCCTCACGTCGGCTCCTACGATCGACATACGGCCTGTCCTTGCCCCGTCGGATCAGGGTCCAGTTTCAACCTTGAAGAAGTAGCGGGAGCTGCCGGTCAACGGTGGCAACGTCAGCGACCCGTTCGACGTGCTCGCTCGCGTCCAAGACGATGCAACAAGCCACTCGCTGAGATCGGTGCTGAGCAAGACCCGATATGCGTGGCCGACCGCCGCGGACCAGCGGACATGGATTGTCCGGTTTGGCTGGATTTCGACGTTCTTCAGTTTGAACACCGAAGCCGAGTTAGTGGGGTCGGTGCCGCAGGCGAACTCCCGGTAATCGTCTTGACCGTCGCCGTCCGAGTCCAGATCGGGAGGGTGCACTGGGTTAACGGTTTTGAAATAGTGCAGCTCGAACAGGTCCGAAATCCCATTGCAGTTCGCATCCGGGAAAGTGTAGGTCCCTTCGAAAGCGATGGGCGTAGCGGGAGACAGTGTCTTTGTTTGTGTCGCCGGTTTTTCGTAGAAGGAGACTGGCAGCCAGTTGACGGTGTACTCTCCGGCTGGCGCGTTTGTCTGGCGGAAGAAAGTGCCATTTCCCCAATAGGCAGTCGGACCGGAGACGCCGAATGCCGCCTGCATGAGGTTGTTAGTGACGACCAGAATGCCTGTTGGTGTATTGGAGAGTGTCACGGTCACATCGTCAATGAGCCAGCCTGGTCTGGGGTAGAGATCGAAACTGAACATCTGGTAATCCCAAAGGATGCGGACGACGTGACCTGTGTATTTGGTCAAGTCTATCTCGACCTCTTCCCAGCCGAGTGACATGTCGTCCGAGACGTTGTAGATTGCAGTCCATGCGGTGCCGTTGTTGGTGGAGATGGCCATCTGGCCGGCCTCGATGTCGAGAAACTCGGAGCGTTCGGTGAAATCGTAGTATTGCCAGAATCGGAGCGTGGCCTTGTTGCCGACGGTCAGATCGATCGCGGGACTGACCAGGTCGCTGATGCCGAGGCTGACCCACTCGCCTTTGAGGTTGGTAGCCCAGCAATGCGAGCCGCTGTGGGCCGTGATTCCCTCACCGTTTTCGGGCGTGCCGTATTGCCAGCCGGAGTCCAACAGAGTCTCGCCTGTCTCGTCGTCGGTTGCCGTATCGTCGTTGAACACGACCCATCCTGTCCGGCCCTGCTCGAAATCGTCCGCCCACGGCGGTGTGACTGGCTTGAGCGTGCGGAATCTGTACAGTTCTCCCTGGTTGTCATCGGTGGCGGTGTTGCCCGCGCGGTCTCGGCAAACGACGCGAAACACGTACTCCTTGTCGGGCAAGAGGCCATCGAGCAAGACGCTGTGCTCGTATGCGATCTCGGAGTTGTAGGCTGTCCGGTTGATTGGGAAAGGGAATTCCGAAGTGCCGAATTGCACCAAAGCATCGGTCGGTTTGCTGGTTTCGAAAGTGACAACTGCTTCGTTGTAGGCCGGATCGGTCGCGACGTTGCTGATGTCGGGACGAGTTGTATCAACGACGGTCGTCGCAACAACTTCGCGATCGGACGCGTCAGTGTATGTGGCTGTGACGATGTCGCCGGGACGAGCGCGCAAGTCAGTGGGCCCCGCGGGCGAATCTTCAGGCACCAAGCCGCAAACACCGCGGAAGATGCCTGGTCTGACGGATTCGTCCAGAGTCAGATCAATCGGTTCAGATTCCGCTTCTGAACGAACTTGGGCTTGAATGTGGCGAATGCCGGCCCGGTTGGCGTCAGTCACCTCAACTGTGAGAGCGCTGGGCAGCGTGTAGGCCGGGCTACCAAAGGCCGCGGTGGCCAGGCCGCGAATGCCGGGGACAAGGAACTCGACCACATTGCCGAGCAGAGTGACGCGGTTGTTTGGAGCCAGTTGATCCGCTGGCACGGCCTCGAGAGCGAACGCGCAGAAAACCACGCGGTTGGTGCTGTCCCGCCCAATTGCCGGGTGCCGCAATCCCAGGACAGGTCCTTCGCTGTCGTGAAACAGAGGAGCGGCGTCCTGTGTCAACAGGAGATGATCGACGCCGTCAGGCCAGTAGATGCCAAGCAAGCTTGCATCGGGGAACGCCGCGTAGTCCAAGGCGAATTCCATGCCGCCTCCCACAGGATCGCCCGGTTCGGCCGCGACCATTGTTGAACCCTGGTCCTCGCTGAACGATTGGACGTGGAGGACGTCAGTCTTGAAACTGGTGTCGGTTGGCGAGTCGAGTCGGCTCAGGAGGTCGAAGGAAAACACGCCAAGCGAGCCGCCCTCACCCACGTATTCGGTGAGCGCGTCTAGCAGGCCATCCGGCGGCCGGTTGAAGAGTTCTTCGGGCCGCCAGAGGACTGCGCGGAATGGAGTGAGATCGTCCGCGGTTGGCGCGGCGGCTCGTTCGTCGGTGTCCCAGATTTCGTAAAGCACGCCAAGTTGGTTCAGCGGTTCCGTCCAGTTCTCAATGCCTGGATAGAAACCAAACCAATCGCCGAGATTCTCATCCCACGCCGTCTCGGGCGAGTAAAGTAGCAGGAGTGGTGCGGCACGCGGGGCAACAAACCGGTAGTAATCTCCATTGTTGTCATCAATGGATGAGTTGCCCGCCAGATCGGCCGACACGACATAGAACTCGTAGGTCAAGCCTGTTGTCAGCGGTGGGAGCTCGATCTGGTGGTCGTCAGTGAGTTGGAGGCTGATTACAGACTGGTCAAGCGACCCGGCGGGTCCGTAGATCACGCGCGACGTGGCCGGTTCGTCGGATGCCCATGTGACCGTGGTCCGCCCGAAACGATTGGTCGAGGTGACGTCAACGATGACCGGCGGAACAAGGTCGATCTCCGCTGCCGCGGTCCGTTCCGCTGGCGGACTGGCGTCTTGGTAACGAAGGGTGAGGACGTCTCCGTGGGCCACGGTGATGTGTCCAGGGCCGGGCGGTGCGTTTTGGGTGACCAATAGGATCGAGTTGGTGAAGGCTCCGTTTGTTCCATCGGCTTTCAGTTCGACGTTCCTGCCGTCTGGTTCCGAGCCGCTTGCGACAGTGACCGCCGCGCTTTGCGTGCCTGCCAACTCAGTGTCAATCAGGCGCAGTCGGGCTTGCGAAGGTGCGGTGTAAGCTCGCCGGTCGAAGTACACGATGCCCTCGCCGGGCTCAGGCAAGTCACCAGAGATGACCAGGGCGAAGTCTTGTTCAGGAGGTACGCCAGGGCGATAATGAATGTCCTCGGCCACGCGGCGGGCTCGGACACGGACGATGTAGTCGCCCGGTCGTGGCTCGGCGAAGTGCACTGCCTCGACGTTATTGACGTTGTCGGGAGCGGCTGTGTTGGGAACGCTTTCGCCCTCCAGGAAGGAGTTGCCGCGGTAGAGGGCGCCGTCCGGCGCGAGCACTTCGAGATCGAGGTCGTTGACGAGGGCGGGAATTGCGGCGGGCAAACCGGGAACATCGGTGTAGACCATGGTAATCTTCAATGGGGCATTTGGCCCGACAATCAAGCGCCGCTCGGACACTTGACCGGTCTGGAGTTGCGTGCCCTGTTCGCTGAACGAGTAACGCGCGTCGCCCGCCAGCAGACTCTCCAGATCGACCCGTCCCCAGCCTTCGTCATGATTTGGCGCCGGGCCGGTATCGCCCACTTCCAGTTCATATCCTTCGTCGTCCACGATGGTCGCCACGCCCATATCGGTGGCGGAATTGATCAGGGCGGCTTT
>JAXDCU010000214.1:0-8887 GCA_034677645.1 Verrucomicrobiia bacterium | reverse complement strand
TTTTGAACGACTCGTTCCAGGGGCATGCCATCCTGTCCCGCGTAGTAGCCGGTGTGGAGCTTTACGGGCAGCGCCTGTTTTGTGGCTTGGCGGACACAATACCAGAACAAATGGTCCTCGATAAGCTTGCGCTCTTCGGTCGTGATGGGCTCGTCCGCCAGGCGTTTCCGGAACGGACCTTCCGCTTTTTCGGCGGGCACGTCATCGAAATCGAGACGTCGCTGGTATGCCATTTGCGTCTTGACCGCAACAGCGTAACGACCATAGCGCTCGAAGTATCCGTCAATCACTCGGTGCCAACCCGCGAGATCGGTCGCTTTTTGGCCGGCGCTGTCGGTCATCCATCGCCACGGCCTGCCGCCGACCGATCCCAGGCTGAGGATGCTGATGTCCTGCATCAGCAACACCGGCTGGCGCGATTCCGTGAATGGCGATTCGAGCGAATTGACCTGGCACGACTCGATACCCGCGTGCTGGCGCAGTACCGTGCTGTAGAAACCCGGTCTCACCAAACGTCGGTAACCCTCAGCCATCTTAGGGACTGCGCGGCTGTTGAGATCATCCACGTCGTAAAGCTGACGGGTGGCCATGCGCACTACCTGGCCGTAGCCTGTGTGCTTGACCGCCTGCCAGTGAGGAGCGATGAGAGCCCATTTCCGTTCGGACGGCGTGTCGGGCGCCAACAGCATTCGCTTGTCTTGCTCCGACATGCCTGCAACATGCAGGTCGGAGTCGACGTAGTGCGAGAACAACAGAGCCCAGTCGTTGCACGGCAAGTGCGAGCTAGGCTCCGACCATTCCGTTCGACGATCTTCCTCTACGAGGTGCTCGTGTGTGTCAATGAACGGTGTCTGGGCAATGACGCGGGCTATGTCTCCAGGTCGGCCGCTTTGTCTGGCCACCGCACCAGTCGGAGTTGAGGTCGACACGCCCCGAGCAGTCGGAGGGTCGAGAACGAGTGACGCGGCAAGTGTGCTTGTGCCGGCCAGGGCCTGTCGGCGCGTGATTCCCCGCGATGTTTCCTTGTTCATGTGCTTGTTTGACTCGCTGGTGTTGGCAATCGCGTCCCGTGGACAGCGCAACATTCTATCCCTTGGCTCGACTCTGGGCAACACATGCCACCGCGGTACCTGCAAGTGCGGCTTCGACGGATTCGGGTAAGTCTCTCGCTTTCCGCTTACAAGGGTGACAATGCACCTGCAAGTCAGCTGGCGAGCGACTCACTTAGCGCCACCGCGATAGCCTCACGAGGTACTTCGCGCGATGGACTCGCGCGTTTTGGATCGCCCCAGACGGAGTTTGGAAAATGGCGGTCATCCGCAAAACGCGGGATTACGTGCCAGTGCAGGTGTGGCACCAAATTGCCAAAGCTGGCGAGGTTGATCTTGTCGGGATGCATGGCGCGCCGCAATGCCGCCTCGGTGGCGAACACCACGTTCATGAGGCGTTCCCTGGAAGAGACGTCCATGTCGGTCATCTCCATGACGTGCTCATTGAGTATGACCCGACAAAAGCCCGGGTAGTCGGCATCCGCGACCAGCACGACACGACAGAAACTGTCGCGCCAGAGCGTCTGGCCACCCGCGGAGGCGCACAACTCACAACCGGATACTCGTGGTTTGTTCATGGAGAGCTTGGGTTCTTTCTGAGAACGCGTCGGGACCGTGCACGTTAGTCGCCGATCCACGACCTTTCGCCGCCAGCGTCTAACCGGGGCCACTGGCCATTGCGGATTGGGAGGGTTTTCAGCATCGCTGGGTTGATGACCACATGCTTTATCCGTTTCCGCTGCCATGTGTAGGTGACATGCACCAGCCGGTCCGAAGTCTGGATCACCGCCGGGTAGGAGAACTCACCTGGATGATCTTCCAGAACAAGTGCTGCGTCCCACTGTCGGCCATCGCTCGAGACCGCAACATTGAGAACTCTCCTTGCGTCATCGTCGTCCCTCGAAGTGTGGTTGTAGACCAACAGAAATCGTCCGTCATGCAATCTTACACAATCGAAACCCGAGCTTGGATTTGGCAACGCGGCCGGTCCGAGGGCTGACCATGTGCGCCCGTGGTCTTTTGACCACGCTTCCTGCATGCGACCTGATTCGCTGCGGCAAAGAACCTGGAGCCGACCATCATCATGAACGAGTACCGTGGGTTGGATTGCGTTCGCCCTGCCAGGATCCGCCAGCGGACCCACTTTGGTCCAGGACCGCCCATTGTCCGTGGAAATCTCCAGATGCGCCTGCCAAAGGTCCACGTTGCCCGACCACCGCCCTGGGCGCGACTCTTCCGTGCTCGATGGGCTTACGATCGTGCCGTCGATCAGTTGCACCGGCTTGTTCTTGATCGGTCCCAGAATCCCCTCACGCAGTCGGCGCGGGGCCGACCACGTCCGACCACTGTCGGTCGAGGCGCGAACTTGGCCCCACCATTGCGTTTCATCCGGACCGACTTTGTAGAACAACATGAGCGGGCCGCCGCGCGGCTGGAATAGGACAGGGTTCCAGCATGCGCACGGGGTCCCGTCGTGCATCCGCCCAATTCCAACCTGCCCCGGGGCTGACCAGCCGCTGCCGTGGTGGCGAGCCAACCAAATGCCGACATCGGGCGCTTTCTCCCGAGTGCCACCAAACCATGCAACCACCAAGCCTTCCTCGGTCTCAATGATAGTGGAGGCATGGCAGGCAGGGGTGGGGCCTTGCTCGAAAACGAACTCCGCCAACACCACCGGCGAGGATGCGGAAGTGTCGTGCGTGATTCCCCTGCGATAAACGCAACCACTCGACATCGCCAAAGCTGCGCACAATGTGAACTGCGTCAGTGAAATCAAACCGCGGCCCATGTCAGGTGCATGATCCCTTTGGCCTACGGAGTGTCAAGCGCGGTCGGCATTTCCTTGATCAAGCACTCGCACTGGCCCGGGTATTCCGCCGGCTGTTCAGCAACGCTGTTTTTGCTTGGCTCGATGGTCAGAGTCAGAGCATCTTGGCAGTGAGCATTCTGGGATGTCTCAAACCTGATGTCGATGCGTTATGAGTTCCGTTCAGCGCGGGATCGCTGCGGGTCTTGAAGGCTTGGTGGCTCCTGGCACGAGACGGAGGCAACGGTGAATGCCTCTTGCTGTCCGGGACATGGCGCCCCGGCGACAAACAACTCTCGTGTCGGACCGACCGAGCCGACTACGTCAACCTTCGCCACGCCACTCGCTTGGTTTGGCGCGATGGTCTCCCACTGCAAGGAGCATGTTCTGGCCGCACGCGCTGCCGGGCAGCCCGTCGTAGGTATCATGTGCGAATACGCGCCGCGCGAGCTGATTATTGCCGCGGGCGCTATTCCAGTCTGTTTGTGCGGGGGCGACCCTGACACGATTCCGGCCGCGGAGGCGCATCTTCCCTCGAACTTGTGTCCGTTGGTCAAGTCCACCTATGGCTACCTGATCGAGAAGGCCAATCCGTTTCTCGAAATGGCCAACCTGGTGGTGGCCGAGACGACCTGCGATGGCAAAAAGAAAATGTTCGAGCTCATGAGTCAAGCTCGGTCGACTTATGTCCTGGCCTTGCCGCATCGCGAGGACGACGCCAACGCCCTCGATCAATGGACTCTTGAACTGAATCGATTCAAGTGTTTCCTTGAAGAACGCTATCGGGTGGAGATCACGACGTCCAAGCTGCGCGAAGCGGTTGTTTTGCTGAACCGCGAGCGTGGCTTGCGTCGGGCGTTGGCAACGCTCATGAAACTGCCTGAGCCGCCGCTGACTGGTCGCCAGCTGCTCGATTTCAAAAGCATTGTCTCCGGCATGGCATCGGACCTTGATCAGTACGAGCGCGCCCTTGCCATGTGGCAGCTTGGTGCTTCCACAGTTCCTGAAACGCGAACGGCGCACAAGGCCAATCGGAACGGCGCTGGCGGGGTGGGGGCTAGGCCCGTGCGCGTGCTCCTGACCGGCGTGCCACTGGTGCACGGGGCTGAGCGTGTGATGGAGATTATCGAGTCGCATGGCGCTCTGGTGGTTTGTCAGGAGAATTGCACGGGGCTCAAACCGATCCTCGACGATGTGCAGCAGGACGCTCCTGATCTGATGCGCGCGCTGGCGGAGAAGTATTACCGCTTACCGTGCTCGGTGAAGACACCAAATCGGAGGCGTCTTCGGCTGCTTCGGCAATTGGCGGATGAGTACAGAGCAGAGTGCGTGATTGAGCTGACGTGGCAGGCGTGCCTCACATACGCCGTCGAGGCTTTTCAAGTGCGCAGGCTTGTCGAGAATGAGCTCGGCTTGCCTTACCTGAGGATCGAGACGGACTATTCGCCCGCCGACTCAGCCCGCATCGCCACACGCGTCGAAGCGATTGCGGAAACCGTGCGCGCCCGGGGACGGAGTCGGGAATGATCTTCGCGGGCATTGATGCTGGTTCAAGGTCGATCAAGGTCGTGCTTTATGATGCGGCCTTGGATTCGCCACTCTGCCGCGGCATAGCCGACCAAGGCGTGGATCAGGCGCGTCTGGCCGAGTCTCTGTTCGATCGCACGCTTGAATCGGCGAGGCTCAGACGCGATCAAGTGATGCGGGTGGTCGCTACCGGCTATGGCCGGAGCGCCGTCCGGTTCGCGGACACCACCTTTACCGAGATTACCTGCCACGCCCGCGGCGTTTGGCGGACAGCGCCTGACACTCGCACGATAATCGAAATCGGCGGGCAGGATAGCAAAGTCATCTGGCTTGAGGCGAACGGGCGCGTCCGTGACTTTGCCATGAACGACCGCTGCGCGGCTGGCACGGGCCGTTTTCTCGAGGTCGTGGCATCCCGGCTGGGCGTTGACCTGGCGACATTGGGTGAGCTGGGCAATTCCAGTACGCGTCCCGCCTTTATCAGCAGCACTTGCGTGGTGTTTGCGGAGACCGAAATCGTCGGCCTGCTCGCGGACGGGACGGACTCATCTGATCTGGCGGCCGGCGTGCAGAAGGCGATCGCATCGCGCGTGTCGGTGATGGTCTTGCGCGCCGTTGTGCCACCTGTCTGTTTCACTGGCGGAGTCGCTCTATTACCAACCATGCGACGCGCCTTGCAGCAAGAGGTCGGATGCGAAGTCCGTGGCGTACCGCATCCACAATACACTGGCGCGCTTGGCGCGGCGCTACTGGCTGCCGACGCAAGATAGCGGGCGCGGGGCAGTCAGACGATCCACTGCGGTCACAATTGAAGACTGAGCGACCACGGCTGGTTATGTGGCCGCACGGGCGGTCTCATCTCGTGACACGGCGAGGTCGTGCCGCCGTTGGGCCATGCTCTTGAAGAACTCGTAACCCTCGCGCAAGCGCCGAACACACACTTCCTTGTCTTCGAGCATTGTCTCAAGAATCCGCAGTATCGGCCGGGGCCGAAAATACCAGCGGTGGTAAAAACGCTCGACCGCCTCGAAGATTTCCTCCTTCGTCAAACCAGGGTACTCGAGGCTCGACTCCTGAAAGCCGGTGTTGTGGACGATGCTCGTGTCTTTCTTGTCCGCGAACCAGCCGTTGCGCTTTGCCTGCTCATACAGCTCGGTGCCCGGATACGGCGCCGCAAGACTCACTTGGATGCTAAAAACGTCCAGCTCCTGAGCAAACCGGATGCTTTCCTCGATGGTTTCGCGGCTTTCCACAGGCAAGCCGAGCACGAAGGTCCCATGCACAAGAACACCAGCTTTGTGACAAGCCTCGGTGAAACGCCGCATCTGCTCCTTGGAAACGCCCTTTCTGATGTTCTTGAGAATCTGTTCGTTGCCGCTTTCGTACCCAACCAACAGCAATCTGAGCCCGCCGTTCCGCAGCTCTCGGATCGTGTCGTAGTCCAGGTTGGCGCGGCTGTTGCACGACCAAGCAACATCCAGCGACGCCAACCGTGCCGCGATCTCTCTCGCGCGCGGGAGATTCGCCGTGAAAGTGTCGTCGTCAAAAAAGAACTCCTTGACCTGGGGAAAGAGGCTCTTCATGTAGATCATCTCGTCGGCGACACTCCGCGCCGACCGTACCCTGTACTTGTTTCCTCCGATTGTCTGCGGCCATAGGCAGAAAGTGCACCTGCCCGGACAGCCGCGACCCGTGTAGAGACTGACATATGGATGCAGCAGATACCCAATGAAGTACTTCTCGATCTGGAGATCGCGTTTGTACACGTCCGCGACCCACGGGAGAGCGTCGAGATTGGGAATCAGTTCGCGATCAGGATTGTGTCGAACATTGCCGCCGCCGTCCTTGAAAGACAGCCCGGCAACGCTTTCGAGCGGGCGTCCCTCTGCCACCTCCTTGCAGGTGTAATCAAACTCCTTGCGAGCAACCCAATCTATAGCCGGCGACGCCGTGAGCGTCTCATTCGGAAGGACGGCCGCATGCGCGCCTACAAAGCCAATCTTGGTGTCGGGGCGGTTTTGCTTGATCGCCTCCGCTACTCGGCAGTCGTTGCGCAGGGACGGTGTCGAAGTGTGAATGATCACGTGCTCGAACTCGCACGCCGTGCGAAGGCATTCTTCCCGACCAATGTTGTGGGGCGGGCAGTCGAGCAGCCGGGAGTCCTGGACCAATGCTGCTGGCTGGGCAAGCCAGGTTGGGAACCAGTAGCTCGTCACTTCACGACGCGCCTGGTAACGCGAGCCCGCGCCTCCGTCGAACCCCTCGAAGCTCGGAGGGGAGAGAAACAATGTCCTGCTCATGGTTGGTGACGTTTGATTGTCAGGTGCCCTTTCCCAACGCTCGCGCCATTGAATGCGGTAATCTGATTGCCGCGCTCGTATCTTGGTGGCCGGGGGCCGAAGTTGTACTTGAAGTTCTTCCAGTGATCGCCGCTGCGATAGTTGACACCGAGGGCGCCGCTTGGGTCGTAGCCGCAGTGGACCATGCAATTCTCGCATCGCGCATCCGCCGCAAAGCCGTCCACCACGCCGTACTTGCTCCAAGCGACCTTCTCGAGCATCTCCTGATAACTGGAGTAGTGGGCGTCGGTTATCAGATAGCATGGCGCCTTCCAGCCTCGGACGTTGTAAGTCGGGATCGCCCACGCTGCGCAAGTCAACTCGCGTTTGCCCGCGAGGAATTCCTGATAAACAGGCGTGCCGAATATCGCGAACTCACGGCCCCATTCGAGTATTCTGGCGAATTTCTCCCTGGTCATTTCCCGTGTGAGGAAGAACTCGTCAGCTTTCTGATTAAGCCTCGTCGCCATGTCCTTCCTCGCGGCGTCATAATCGAAGCCGGGCGAAATCGTGTGGCCATCAACGCCAAGCCACGACAGGAACTTGAACATTCCCTCAATCTCGCTCGGGTCCGTCTGTCTGTAGACTGTTGTGTTGGTTGCCACCTGAAAGCCAAGCAGCTTGGCCGTTTTGATCGCCCGGATGCACTCCTGAAACACTCCCTCGCGCTCGACGGCCAGATCGTGGGTGTATTCCAGCCCGTCGATGTGCACGTTCCAGTATAGCCACTTGGTCGGTCGTATCACTGCGCCTGGTCGAGCGTTGCCCTTCCGAACATCTTCAGCCTCATCCCTTGAGATGAGTTGCTCATCCAGCAGACGGGCCAACAGATTCTCTCGGACGTGCGATTGAGTCGTGGCAAGGTAGTCTTTCAGTTTCCTCCGCATTAACAAACCGTTCGTGCAGATATATACAATTCGGCCCTGACCAAGGAGCCCCGCGACAAGCTCCTCGATGCCCGGGTAGATCAGCGGCTCGCCCCCGCAAACCGAGACCATCGGCGCATCGCACTCAGCCGCGGCCGCCAGACACCTGTCAATCGGCACCTGTTCTTTCAGACTTGTTGAATACTCGCGAATGCGGCCACACCCCGTGCACGTCAGATTACACGTATGCAGAGGTTCCAACTGAAGCACCATCGCGAAGCGGGGTGTGCGCCTCAGTTTGTGTTTGACGATGTGAGCGGCGATTCTCGCCGACAACGCAAACGGGAAACGCATATGCGGGTTCAGCGCACCCGAGCCATATACGTCGGCTCGGACGGCGCAACCGGCTCGGCAGGCTGGGGCGAGGCAGGCTGCGGTTTCGACTGGCCGAGTCCCGGCACAAGAAACATCAGCGGCGAAACCGTCGGTGTGGCATTGATGCCACTGCATCCACCGCCCAGCAAAACCAGGGCGACGACGATGATTGCCACCGCGCAGCGTTTCGCGCTAGATTTCACTGAGACAGTTGATACACCGTTGCACCGCTGATGGCAACCTACAAATCACATGAATCAATCGCGCACCAGGCGCGGCCCCCGCGCGCCGAAGCGGTCCATCGCAGGGTCGAAGGGATTGCTACTGAGCGCTCAAGCGTTTTGGAGCGCGGCTGCTCTCCTTCGCTTTCGGACGCTTCCAGCGCAGACACAATGAGGCCGGCGCGATCCGCGACACTCGGCGGATTCAAGCGCAGGGCCAGGCCGGTTCGTGACAACACATCGCCGATATACCGGGTCGTCCGGCAGCCGTGCTTCGGGCGGCACGGAAGAAAACTGGTGGTCGTACCCAACCTTGTGGTCGCGATGTTTCTCATACTCGCTGGGCGTTGGGGGAAAAGCGCCACGAGCGCGCCTGTGGAACTTGAGACCGTCCGTGACGGCATCCGCGCCAGAGTAGCGAAGGAATACGAAGCGACCAAAAGCGTGTACAGCCAAATGTCGACAAACGCCACTGCCGCGTGGCAGTTCGCGCGCGCGTGTTACGATCTGGCTGAGTTCTCCACGAATGACTCCCAGCGAGCCGCGGCGGCTCACGAAGGTATCAAAGTCAGCCGAGAGTTGATTGACCGCGAGCCTGGTTTGGCGCCTGGGCTCTATTACTTGGGAATGAACCTTGGTCAACTGGCCCGCACTGCATCGGTGCGCGCTCTGCGGCTGGTCAAAGAAATGGAGGAGTCATTCA
>JAXDCU010000213.1:0-4612 GCA_034677645.1 Verrucomicrobiia bacterium | reverse complement strand
CTGATTGTCATTACACCAGCGGCTGCGCCATGGATTGTCGGGGCGCGGGTCTACCATCTCACGGCGCAGCGCCGATTCAGAGTGGCCATCGGCGCAAAGGATATTGGTGCGGCGGCTGTGGCGGTTCGACGGCCATTGTCCCTGCTCCGTAGGGTCCATGTTAGCGTCCCATGAACCGTCCGGTTTGCTGTCGGCGAGCATGATCATCTGGGATGGGCTGACGACCATGCTTTCCCGAACAGGCCCCATATAGAAGCCGCCGTTGATGTCGCCACCCAGACCAAGGTGGGACCTGAGAGTTCCCAGCAACGACTGGCCAAGTCCCCAATCGTTGTATGCAAGCGAGAACATTGCGCTGCTGCTTATTCCGTACGGGTCGTAAACGCCTTGGGGCGTGCGGGCGCCTAGAGTCTTGTTGACGTTGGTGTTCCATGCCGATTTGGGGTTCGCCGCGGGGCAATAAAAGACCGCCCGGTTGGTACCCATTTGACTGAAAAGTCTGGGTGGCCAGACGGCATAGACTTCGGGCGAAACGGAATAGCAGCCTGGGTATTGATTGTACTCGTGGACGTACATGACGGTCGCGATGCCGACCTGACGCAGGTTGTTCAGGCAGGCGGTTTGTTTGCCTTTGGCTTTGGCCTTGGCCAGCGCGGGTAGCAACATGCCGGCCAGAATAGCAATGATGGCAATCACAACCAGCAACTCGATCAGCGTAAACGCCGGTGAATGCCGGAGACGTGGTCGGCGCGATCCAATCCGCTCGAAAGTCCGATTCATGACATGTTTACTTCAATCTCACCCTTGTCGAACAATGATCATCGACGCATCGTTCGATGGTTGGCGGAGCTGACGCATGTTTGTTAGTCGGCTCACTTTCCGGTCAGATATGCCACGACACAGGCACCCGCGCAAGAAAAACGGACACTCGAATAGCAGCCGCTCAGACAAGCCCCGCGGTCTCTTCAAGCCCGCTCATCAAATTGAAGCATTGGACCGCCTGTCCGCCGGCGCCCTTGATTAGGTTGTCTTCAGCAGTAATGACCAGCAGTCTGTTCGTGCGCGGGTCGAGTCGCCATCCAATCTCGATGTAGTTCGTGCCGACGACGTTCTTTGTGTCAGGCAGGCGTTTGCCCTCGATCAGACGCACAAAAGGTTCCTGGCCGTATGCGTCTTGGTAGCAAGCGGCGACAAGTTCATTTCTGTCCGCCAGGACTGGCAACTCAGCGAGGCGCTTTGTTGGCCGCAGGCAGAGCGTGGTCAGTATGCCGCGGTTTACCGGCACCAAGTGGGGGGTGAACTGAATAACAACCGCTGTGCCCGCGGCCAGTGAGAGTTCCTGCTCGATTTCAGACAAGTGCCGATGCTTTGGCAGACCGTAGGCTCTAAGGCTCTCATTGCATTCGACAAACAAGTAGTCCAGCTCGGCTTTCCGGCCCGCGCCGCTCACGCCGCTCATCGAGTTGGCGATTATCGAATCGGTGTCGATCAATCGGGCGCGCAGCAAGGGTATCAAAGGCAAAAGAATGCTCGTTGGATAACACCCCGGTGCCGCGACCAATGAGGCCCCGCGCAAAGCCGAACGGTACAACTCAGGAAGTCCATACACGGCGCGATCAAGCAATTCAGGCGCTGGATGGTCCTGACCGTAGAATTCCTTGTACACCGCCGCGTTGCGGAGGCGGAAGTCGGCGCTCAAGTCTATCACACGGCAGCCGTGCTCGAGTAGCGGCACGGCGAACTCCGCGGCCACGCCGTGGGGCAGGGCAAGAAACGCGACCTGCGCTTTGAGGGCGAGCAGGTCTATGTTTGGTTCGACAAAGCGCAGCGCGCGGGCTGTCGCGTGCCCGGCGAACCGGGGAAACACCTGGGCGACTGTTTGACCGGCGTACTGGCGCGACGTTGCGGCGGCGAGTGTTGCGTTGGGGTGGCGCAGGAGGAGGCGCAGCAACTCCTCGCCTGAGTAGCCCGAAGCTCCCACGATCGCCACCGGCGTTCGGTTGGTGGAGATGGCCGGTACGGCGTGTCCGGTGTCAGTCTTGTTCATGGGCGAACATACACATGTATTTTGGGCCTCGGCGCAAGCCTGTTGTTGTTGCGGACGTAGACTGCATTTCATGGCGAGGGCGGCGTCCGTGAAGAACCGTGACAAAAACAGAAGTGGACATTCCGAACCGGCTCGGTACACTAACCGCCGCTATGAGCAAGAAGATTACGCTGACAGGCGTGCTGGTGGTGATCCTGCTTTTGAGTGCCATCGCCAACGTGGCCTTGTGCGTACGGTATGTTCGGACCGTGAGAACCGCCCAGCGCCTCCATGCCGTCAGCAACCGGCTTCAGGTGCAGACCACGCTCGTTGTGCGCAACAGGAACCTGATGCAAAGCGTCGCGAACGAGGCAAGCCAGTACGCCAAGAAGAACACGGCAATGGCAGCGCTGGTTCAGCAGTACGGCCCTTTGTACGAACAACTGAACCTCAAACCGAGCCAAAGCGCCGCTCCCAAGAGCCCAACCCGCTGATTTCACAACATGACATCATCCGAACCTTTCCCACCGCCCAGCGGCGGACTTCAAGACCAGCCCCGTGGAAACGACGAGCGCGCGCTTGGACAGGCTGTATCGTCGATGCGCGTTTTGCTCCAACTATCCGTCGTGGCGCTTATCATTGTCGTGGCGTGCTCGAACGTCTTTTTGTTTCACCAAGTGCGTCTGTTGCGGCGGCAAGCCGCTGAATTGCAGGCCGGCTGCCTGGAAATGGCCAAGGCCGTTGGCGAATACGAAACCAACACCGTCCCGCTCATGGAACGGTTTGTCACGGACCTGAGAAAGGTCGCGGAACGCAATCCTGATTTCGCGGCGACCCTGGCTAAGTACCCGTTGCCACCGCCGAAAAGCACAAACGCAGCCCCAGTCACCAGTGTGCGGCCTGTTTCAGGCGGGACAGCCCCGCTCGCGCCCGCCACGGGCACTCGCAGATAGAAGCTCGCCTCCATCGGTTGTATCCGGAACTCAGCTCTTCCCGGGAGCAGCGGTGTTCCCGGCCGCCTTTAGTTGGATCAACGCATTCGCTGCCGTGATCAGGCCGCCCCCAATCAACAAGCTAGCTCCGATACGTTCGTTTGCGTAGTCGATGCAAGCCAGGCGCGAGTACCACGCGGGCATGAAAAGCGCCGCTCCACTAGCAAACACGGGTTCGACGCAGTAGATCAGACCGGCCTCGGTGGCGGTAACCAGCGGTTGCCACCGGTTCATCAACAGATACCCGCCAAGAGTGCTGAAAATCACCAGAACGCCCAGCGAGACCATGGAGGGCACGGTGCCGTAGGCGCGCGTCAAGTCGATTGGCGTGCGTGCCGTCGACACGGCCAGTGGCAGACAGAAGACAGCTATCATCGCGAACATGACAAGCGTGAAATGCCGGACGTTGTTCTGGGCGTAGCACGGGCGCTGCAACCACAGAATCTGACCAGTGAAGATCAGTGAAGCAACGAGCGTCTCGATCTCGCCGCGTCCAATGCGGAACTGACGGAACTCGACCTTCGAGAGAATGGCCACGCCGGTTATCACCAGCAAGCAGCTCAATCCCACCACGGGCGATGGCCAGCGTCGTTCGCGCAGTGCCACCCAAGCGGGGATGATGAGACAGTAGCATTGGGTCAGAAAAGCCGACGTCGACGCGGACGTGTAGGCCAAGCCGTCCATCTGGAACACAAGGCCGCCACTCGCAAACGCAGCCAGACCAATTCCCTCGTAAACCTCGGACCGAGTCAAACCTCGCAGTGTTGGGGCCGACCAGATCAACATCAAGAGCGCGGCCAGGCCAAACCGATAGGTCATGCAAAGGGCGGCAATGAACCACGTGCTCGCGCCGGGCATTGACGCCTGCTGCATGAGGCCGAGCGCTTTCATGGTCGGAAAACTCAAAGACCAGAAAGCGGTCGCCGCCACCAACATCAATGGCGCTTGCCAGCGGTTCGAAGTGGGCAACATGCGCGCGCATGGTATTTGAGCGAAGCAGCTGGGGAAAGAGTTTCCGAGATTGCTTTGAAGTTGACCGGTTTCACGGGCTGCGAGTAACCTTGATTTCGATGTGGCCCAAGCTATTCACTCGCCGTCAGTGCCTACTCTGGTTGTCCGTTTTTGTTGTCGGGGCAGGGGGAGGTTGCGCGCAGGGATCGAAGACGACCGGCGTCACCATTAAAGAGCAGCCGGACAAGCTGCGCATCGAGATCAATGGCGATCTCTTCTGCGAGTACAACTACTCGCAAAGCGCTTCCCGGCCGTATGTGTATCCGATTCTTGGGCCAGGCGGTTTGCCCATGACTCGCGATTGGCCGATGCGCGAAGTCGAAGGCGAGGATCGCGACCACGTGCACCATCGCTCTTTGTGGTGGGCACACGGCGATGTCAACGGCACAGATTTTTGGTCAGAGTCGCCAAAGGCCGGCAAAACCACGCACGATCGATTCTTGAAGATCGAGTCTGGACCGAAGGTTGGAGTAATCAAGTCGCTCAACAAGCTGGTTGCGATAGACGGCAACTTGGTGGCGATGGCGGAACAGACGCTGCGTTTTGGAGGCGGGCCGGATGAGCAGTGGATTGATTTCGAAGT
>JAXDCU010000212.1:0-9262 GCA_034677645.1 Verrucomicrobiia bacterium | reverse complement strand
GCTTCGACAACGAGATGGGAACGCGGCGGGAATTCATCGACAAGATTCTGGAGTGCCTGGGGTTCGCCTGGTCGGACAATCTCGGCATGCCGGAGACGAGCCAGGACTTGGAGCCGGACTACCTCCTCTATGAGAGCGCCGAGGTCAAGGAGTCCGTTCTCGGCCAGCCCATCGCCCAGCGCTACCGGGTCAGCGTCGCGTTGCTGGAAGCCAAGAAATTCGGCCACCCACTCTCCCAGGTCAGTCGGCACCAGCAGCGCTATCCACACCAGCAAATCCGCGACTACTTGCAGGAGGCGCAGAGCATCCGCTGGGGCATCCTGACCAACGGCCAAGTCTGGCGGCTCTATTGCCGCGACTCAAAAGCCAGCGAGTTCTTCGCCCTCAGTTTCGAGGTCGCCATTCGGTCGCTGCAGGACTTCAAGGTCTTTCTGGCGCTCTTTGGACCGGCCGCCTTCCTGCGGGACGCCGGCTGCAAATGCCGCCTTGACCGCGTCCGCGAGCAATCCGTCAGCGCGCAGACACAACTCGAAGAAGACCTCCGCCAGCGCGTCTTCACCATCCTCACTGACCTGGCCAACGCCCTCGCTTCGCGTCCAGACAATCAAGTCCCCGACACGCCCGAGGGCTTGCGCCTGTTGTACGAGAACTGCCTCATCTACCTCTATCGTCTGCTGTTCATACTCTACGCCGAGGGACGGGGCCTGCTGCCAGTCGAGCCGAGCACGCGCCGCTACTACAAGGAACTCTCCCTGGAACGGCTTAAGCCAGACCTGAGGAGCTTCACCGCTTATGACAGCCGCACCCGCACGCGCCTGGCCGAGGACGTGCGCGAGCTCTTTCGCCTGGTCAACGGCACCGACGCGGCCAAGAACAATGAATACGGCGTCCCACGCTACAACGGCGGCCTATTTGACCCCGCTGCGCATCCCGCGTTGGAGCATTGGACGATTTCCGACGCGGACCTGGCCAACGTGCTGCGCGGGCTGATGTTCGATCCGCCGCCCAGGCCCCACGAACCGACGCTGCCTGTCCATACGGTGGATTTTGGCGACCTGCGCGTCCAGCAACTCGGCTCGATTTACGAGGGGTTGCTCGAACATCATTTCGTGCGCAACGGCGCCGGCCAGCTTGAACTGCGCACGGACAAGGCCGAACGCAAAGCCACCGGCACGTACTACACGCCCGATTACATCGTCAAGTACATCGTTGAGCAAACGCTGGGGCCGCTGTTGTCGGAGATCGAGCAACGCGCGGAAGTCAAAGCAGGGCAGGATAACGCGTTTGCCAACGCCGTCCTGGCGCTGAATGTGTGCGACCCCGCCATGGGTTCGGGCCATTTCCTGGTCGAGGCCACGATTCATCTAGCGGAGCACATCGTCTTCCATCCGACGACGCGGCGGCTCTCGGACAAGTCGAAAGACGAAGACGAGATCGGCTACTGGCGTCGGCGTGTAGTGGAGGCCTGCATCTACGGCGTGGACCTCAATCCGCTCGCCGTCGAACTGGCCAAGCTTTCTCTCTGGCTGACCTGCATCGCCAGCGACGAACCGCTCAGTTTCCTCGACCATCACCTACGCTGTGGCAACTCGCTGATCGGTGCCCGACTCGACCAACTCGGCAGCCTGCCACAGAAGAAGGAACGTGCGGACACCAAGCAGATGCGATTCACGTTCGGCCCTGACTTCAAGCGCGCTGTCGCCGAAACCATCACTGGCATCCAGCAGATCGAAGGCGAAGCCAGCAGCGACGTGGATACCGTGAAAGCCAAGGAGCGACGCTGGCAAACCGAAATCCTTCCACGGCTGGCGCGATACAAAGAAGTGGCGAACCTGTGGACCAACACGTTCTTTGACGGGCCGTTGACCGAGGAGAAATATCTGGACGCAGCGAGAGCAGTCATGTTCGAGGCGGAGGCCAACGCTGACCGAGTGCAGGAACCCGGTGGGGGTTACCACGTCAGGGAGTTTGACAAGCCATTTTTCCACTGGGAACTCGAATTCCCGGACGTGTTCTTCAATGACGATGGCTCGCCGAAGCTTGCGCCGGGCTTTGACGCAGTGGCGAGCAATCCGCCGTGGGGTATGCTTCAGCCGCACAACACTGAACCGCCCGTCCTCAACTACCTGCGCTCGCGTTTTGAGTGCTCGGAGTTCAAGGTGGACATGTTCCAACTGTTCATCGAGCAGGGGCTTCGCCTGACTGCGCAGGCCCGCCACCTGGGCATGATCGTCCCGAACACCATTCTCACAAACACGTACTGCAAGCGGGTCCGAGACATATTCCGGCGGCAAACAGTCATCCGCTATCTTGCCGCCACCGCCGAGATGGTGTTTCCGGATGCCGAAGTGCACCCGGCAATCATCGTCGCGCGCAAAGCGCAGCCCGAACCAGGAGACCGGGTGAGAGTCCTCGTTCACGAAACCAACGAACCGTTCGAGCAGGTGTTGGCGCGACCGTCCTTTGTTTCGATTTCCCAAGGGGATTTGGCCGCTTTCGATGGCAACACTTGGAACATCCGTCTGACCGCAGATTCCGCCCGCTTGGTACGCACGCTAGCCGCGCGCTCAAAGCGTCTGGGCGACTTGGCGCTCATCAAACGCGGCCTGATTTCGGGCAATCGAGAAAAGTACTTTGCCGCCGAGAAACGAGGCCCCAAATGGCTTCCGATCGTCACGGGCACGGACGTTCAGCGGTATGGCATCCAGCCTCCTGCGGAGTATGTCTGGTTCGAAAAACCGGGACGGGCGGCAGGCGGATGTTGGGACCCCGAGGTCCAGCTCAAGCGCGGGAAGATACTCCTCAAGCAGGTCGGACGTTGGCCTCAAGCCGCCGTGGACGAAGCTCCTTACTGCATCACGGGCAACGTCTTTGCCGTCATCTTGAATGTCGGTCAGCTTGCTCCCAAGTACGTCGCGGCCGTACTGAATTCGCGCCTGACGCGAGTGGTCTGGTCTGTCGTGCTGAGTGACTTCAAAGCCGTCTTCCCCGAATTGAAAGGCGAGTGGATCCGACAATGGCCCATCCGATGGATTCAGTTTTCAACGTCACACAAGAGGCGAACCACGCTCGTTGCATCAGGTGAACAGCTTTGCCGGCGCGGCCTTAAGACCGAAACACGCGGCCCCTTGCTGGCCTTCGTCGCGGAGCAACTGGCGGCCAAGCCGGAACGGGCGGACGTCGTGCACGACCTGCTGGCGTTTCTGGCGGAGCGTATGATGGTGCTCAACCAGCAAAAACACAGGGCGGCTCGCCAGTTCCTCACCGACCTGCGGGACTTCCACGGCCTCGACGCCCGCACGCTCACGCCCAAGACCCGACTGGACGAGTTCTGGACACTGGACACCCCTGGCTTTTTCGCCCACCTGCGCCGGAACGCCAAGGCGCTCGCGGCCGCGAAGGTTGACCTGAGCGATGCCACCGAGAGGAAGCTCCGTTCCCTCTTCGAAAAGGCTCGAGCCGCGGTACTGGCGCTGGAGCCGCAACTCGACTTCACCGACCGGCTGATCGACCAGATCGTCTATCGCCTCTACGGCCTGACCGACGGCGAAATACTAATCGTTGAAGGGGCAGGATCATCGATGATCTGATAAAGGAAGCCGTGCGTTTTCGGGAACGGCTGTCCGACCTCCCGCAAACGCGCTTTGGGGCCTATTGCTCCCGGATTTGGCTTCGAGGGACCGCTTGCTTATACCGTATAAGTGCTGCTGGCCACACGCCCGCCTGTGCCGGTCCAATTTGTGTGGTAGAACTGGCCGCGCGGTTTGTCCACGCGCTCGTATGTGTGCGCGCCGAAGTAATCGCGCTGGGCCTGGAGCAAATTGGCTGGCAACCGCTCGCTGCGGAAGCCGTCGAAGAACGCCAACGCAGTGCTGAGGGCGGGCACGGGAATGCCTTTCTTGACGGCTGTGCTGACAACCTTCCGCCAGCCCCGCGTGCAGCTTCTGATGGCTTTCTTGAAGAACGGATCAAGCAGCAGGTTCGTCAGGTCGGGGTTCTTGTCAAAGGCCTTTTTGATCTCGCCCAGGAACACGCTGCGAATGATGCAGCCGCCACGCCACATGAGTGCTATGCCGCCGTAGTTGAGGTTCCAGCCGTAGTGCTGCGCCGCCGCGCGCATGAGCATGTAGCCTTGCGTGTAGCTGATGATCTTCGACGCGTAAAGGGCCTTGCGAACGGCGTTCACCCACTCCTGGCGATCGCCCGAGAACTTCGGATTTGAGGGTTTGAAAACCTTGGCCGCCTGGACCCTGGCGTCTTTCATCGCCGAAACACACCGCGAGTAGACCGCCTCGGCAATAAGCGTAATCGGGATACCCATTTCCTGGGAGGAAATCACGGTCCACTTGCCCGTGCCTTTCTGGCCGGCGGTGTCGAGTATCTTGTCCACGAGCGGCTGGCCGTCTTCGTCTTTCTTGGCCAGGATGTCGCGGGTGATCTCGATGAGGTAGGACTTCAGTTCGGCCTCGTTCCATGCCATGAAAACCTCGTGCATTTCGTCGGGGGTCATGCCGAGGCCGTCTTTCATAATGTGATACGCCTCGCAAATGAGCTGCATGTCGCCGTACTCGATGCCGTTGTGGGTCATTTTCACGAAATGCCCGGCGCCGCCCTCGCCCACCCAGTCGCAGCAGGGCGTGCCATCGGCGACCTTCGCCGCGATGGCTTGAAAGATGGGTTTGACGTGCGGCCACGCCGCGGGGCTGCCCCCTGGCATGATGCTCGGCCCGTGACGCGCGCCTTCTTCACCGCCCGAAACGCCAGTGCCGATGTAAAGCAAGCCCTTGGACTCGACATGCTTGACACGGCGGATTGTGTCCTCAAAGAGCGAGTTGCCGCCGTCGATGATGATGTCGCCTGGCTCAAGCACGGCAAGAAGCTGCTCAATGAAGTCGTCCACGGCCTGGCCCGCCTTGACCATTAGCATGACCCGCCGCGGTCGCTTAAGACGGGAAGCCATTTCCTGAAGAGAATGCGCGCCCAGCACCTTCGTTCCCTTGGCCTCGTTGGCAAGGAAATCGTCCACCTTCGATACCGTGCGGTTGAAGGCGACCACGACAAAGCCGTGGTCATTCATGTTAAGTATGAGATTCTGGCCCATAACGGCCAATCCAATCACTGCAATGTCGCCAGTTGGTTCCATGTGTGTTTCTCTTTCTAGGTGTCGCGAAAAGCTCAACGCCAAGATTAGCGCGACTATCAAACGCCGCCAGCGGATTCTTGCCGGCCCGGCACGCTCCTGTCCTGGCCCGGCTCGGCCGCGACGAGAGACACGCCCCGCTCGCGCGCCGCCGATTCGATCGCTTTCATGTCGAGCAGTAGTGTTTTTCCAGCCTCGAACGCAAGCACGGCAACGCCATTGGCTCCGCACACTTCCACGCTTTTGAGACCCAGTGTCGGGATGTCGAAGCGCATGTCGTGTCCTGGTCTGGGCACCTTGACGGCCACCGCACCGCCATCGGCGCCAGCCAGACTTCCGCCGCGAGCCAGGCATTGGTCGGTTCCCTCAAAGCCTTCAACGGCCAACACCGTGCCGCGCTTGACCACCACCGTCTGGCCAATCTCAAGCCGGGACACTTCCTTGGCGATGTTGAAACCGAACCGCACATCGGCCTCTTGCTCCGCATTCAGGGCAGGGCCAAGGCGAAAACCGGCTTCGGGCATGATCGGCTTGAGCCATGGAGTTGCCTGAACCAGTTCGATCCCTTCTTTGCGGAGTTCGTCGGCGATCGCGCCAAAAACAGTGTGGGCGTTTTTCTCCTTGAGCCTCCACAGCAGCCTCATCGCCCGGAGGTCAGGCCGCAACTCGAACAAGTTGCGCGGAGCGATCTGACCCAGCATGACGCATTGCTTAACGCCCCGTTCCGCGAACGCCCCAATTAGCCGGTCAAGCTGGCCCACTCGCAGCCACACGACCTCATCAACGAGATCAGCCAGTGTCGGGTCGGTCTCATCGCGAAACGCCACTGCTACTATTGGAGCCAGACCCTGGCTTCGGGCCAGTCGAGCAAACTCGATCGGCAGAGCGCGATTGCCCGCA
Organism: Verrucomicrobiia bacterium; assembly: GCA_034677645.1. Lineage (GTDB taxonomy): Bacteria > Verrucomicrobiota > Verrucomicrobiia > Limisphaerales > J093 > JAAYVR01. The sequence continues at coordinate 3,222 of JAXDCU010000212.1, read as the reverse complement.
ATCAAGCCAAATGGAGCTGGGACGCTGGTCACAGGCGGATACTACTTGAGCTCGAGTTCGTCCTTCGTAGGTAAAGCGGGGAACTTCTGGTGCGGCTCGGTCTGATACCAGAACGCCACTGACGCGATGTCCTCGCGGAGCTGCTGGTATCGTCCGTCCTTCATCCAGCCGAGAGCCTGGATTGTCACCTTGAGGTCGTTCTCAAATCGTATTGGGTCTGTCAGGTGCCAACGGTACAGACCGAAGCGTGTTTGTGATTCGTAGATGCCGTCAGGCCGGATAACCTGCGCAAGGCCGGTGTACGGACTGCTAAACTCGGTGTACCTGTGTTTGCCGTCGGGGCCGACTGTGTCGAAGTTGTACGAGCCGCAGAAGTAATCCTCAGTGCCCGTGCCGCAGATTGTCGGAAACTCCTTGTCGCCGTCGAGGTAGAACTTGATCTCGCCTTCGCCCCACCAACCGGTGCTGTGCGTTTCCCAGGCGAGATACGTGCCCACGTAGTGCCCGCGGCCAACCACGTTATCCAGGATCGTGTACAGTCCCTTGACCTTGAGTGGTTCTTCGCGCCGGAACTGCGCGTGCAAGTACGCCGCGTCGGACGGCACATCGCCCAGCGCGTAGTCGATCTGGTAGTACAATTTCATTTCTTTGTCGTCGATGTTCTCGAGCGTGATCTTGGCCTTTTTCCGGAACGGCATTTGCCAGTAGCAGTTGAACGCGCTGCCCGGATTCACGCAGACAGCCAGCGAGTTGATCTGGCAATACCGAGCCCAGCCGCACGCGAAGAAATCGCCCAGCGGACACTCGATCGATGGCTCACTCTCGCCGTCCCAGTAGAAACGCAGAATGTTCCATCGCGTCTTGTCAAGGGGCGCCGGCGTCAACCAGATGTGTTGGATCGCGCCAGGCCCGTCGATTTCCGCCATCGTGAACTCCGACTTCGGCTTGATCGTCACGAAAGGCGAGACCTTCCAGCCTTGGCCCAAGTCGCGCGCCGCGGCTTTGGCCTCGCCGTCGGTGGACACTGCCGCTTTGCCTTTTTCGCCGGTGAAGTTTTCGGGACAGATCGATCGCGATTTCGCGTTTGAGAGCCGGTACAGGTTGTTCAGGCCTACCTCCAGCCCATTGAATGGTGTTGATGTCGTCTGTGCGTGACCCGTGCTGGCAAGAGCGAGCCCCAGGCTTGCGAGGACGACGGCGGTGAGTTTGCTAATCGTGTTCATCGTATGTGTAAGAAGATCGCGGCTTTGTTGGAGCGACGATATCGCCACGCGGACCAGCTGGCAACGGCGGAATAGGGGAGGGCACGGGAAGAAAGCCAAACCTCGCGCAGAGTCGCAGAGCATGCGGAGGAGGGCGATCAGGCTGGGTTTTCTCCGCACTCTCAGCGCCTCCGCGTGAGAAAAAGAAAAGCAAACCTCGCGCAGAGGTCGCGGAGCACGCGGAGGAGGGCGATCAGGCTGGGTTTTCTCCGCGCTCTCAGCGCCTCCGCGTGAGAAAGAGAAAAGCTTACCTCGCGCAGAGGTCGCAGAGCACGCGGAGGAGGGCGATCAGGCTGGGTTTTCTCCGCGCTCTCAGCGCCTCTGCGTGAAAAGAAAGAAAGCCAAACCTCGCGCAGAGGTCGCAGAGCACGCGGAGGAGGGCGATCAGGCTGGGTTTTCTCCGCACTCTCAGCGCCTCTGCGTGAGAAAAGAGAAAAGCAAGCCTCGCGCGGAGTCGCCGAGTGCGCAGAGGAGGGGGATTGAAAGGCGTCATAACAAATCCGTCACTTGTGCCAACCGTCACAGCATGGTTAGTTCCCGTCGAGCGGCCGAGCTCGCGTAAGGGAGGACTGCACGGACTTTACCAGCCACTCTCTGCGCCTCGGCGCAAGAAAGGAGAGTCCGAACATGGAACCGAACCAAATCACCGCGCGAATTGTGGATGCTGCCTACAAGCTCCACACCGTTCTTGGTCCCGGTCTGCTGGAGTCGGTTTATGAAGTGGCCCTGGCCCATGAGCTTCAGAAGCGCGGCCTGCGGGTCCGCCGCCAAGTGCCGATCCCGGTCCAGTATGATGGCCTCAACTTCGACGAAGGATTCCGCGCCGACCTGCTGGTCGAGGAAGCCGTGATCGTCGAGGTGAAGTCTGTGGAGAAGAACCATCCGGTTCACCCCAAGCAACTCCGGACGCATCTGGTGCTCACCAAGCTCCAGGTCGGTTTAGTGCTCAATTTCGGGCTCGCACTTATGAAGGAGGGCATCACACGCGTGGTCAATGGCCTGCCCGACTCGGCGAGCCGATCCAGTGATTTTGCCCTGTAACGCTTCGACGGCGGAGGATCAGCTTAGCCCTTCTCTGCGCTCTCAGCGCCTCTGCGTGAGAAAAAGAAAAGCAAACCTCGCGCAGAGGTCGCGGAGCACGTGGAGGAGGGCGATCAGGCTGGGTTTTCTCCGCACTCTCAGCGCCTCTGCGTGAGAAAAGAAAAGCAAACCTCGCGCAGAGGTCGCAGAGCATGCGGAGGAGGGCGATCAGGCTGGGTTTTCTCCGCGCTCTCAGCGCCTCTGCGTGAAAAGAAAGAAAGCCAAACCTCGCGCAGAGTCGCAGAGCATGCGGAGGAGGGCGATCAGGCTGGGCTTTCTCCGCGCTCTCAGTGCCTCTGCGTGAGAAAAGAAAAGCAAGCCTCGCGTGTCTATTGTCACCGTGTCCCGCTGGACTGAGTCAAACAGATTGACACACGCGATCAGCTTGGTCCTGCGATGACGTTTGTGTCCTTGGATTCGGCCGTGACGAGCACGGGTCAGGTGAACTACGGCCTGACGGTGTTGGTTTCTATGCGTCACGCAAGGAATTAGTTACGTCTACGTCCAACGCGCGGAGCGTGACAGACAGGCCGGTGGTCAGGCGAGTGTGATGAAAGATTCTTATTGGCAGATCGGGTGTTCTGTTGCATGATAATCCGCGTGAGTACCACCACATCACATATGAATTGTCTAAAAACAGAACACAGGACACACCCCACCGGCAGTTCGCGTCTGCTCGCCTTCGCATTGATGCTGCTTCTGGGAGCATCCCCACTTGCCTTCGCCGACAAGGATGAGGAAGTGAAGTATGTGCCGTATCGCGGCCACTCCCTCGGCACAATGTCGATCGCCCCGACCACTCCTTTCTATGACGAGTACAAAGAGCTCTGGTTTGTGTCGGCGGAGAGCGAGGCAGATCAGATAGCAACTCAAGCTGGGA
>JAXDCU010000211.1:0-5229 GCA_034677645.1 Verrucomicrobiia bacterium | reverse complement strand
CACTTCGCAGAAAAGCCTCGCAATGCAGCGAGCCAGTCGGTATGCGTCTTGCCCATCACATCAAGACCTGGACAAGACTAACATGAGTCGTCAAGTCAATGCGCTGGTCACCGGCGGCGCCGGCTTCATCGGATCGCACCTGGCGGAGGCCCTGTGTCGGCGTGGAGCTAAAGTGCGCGTGCTCGACAATCTGAGTACTGGAAATCCGCGCAACCTCGAGTGGAAGCGTCCGGGCGACGCAATCGAGTTTGTACGTGGAGATATCCGAGATTGCGCACTGGTTGATCGACTCGTGGCTGGTTGCGACTGTGTCTTTCACCAGGCTGCGGTGGCGTCCGTGCCGCGCTCGGTCGAAGACCCCGCGGGTACGAACGAGCAGAATCTGACTGGCACGCTCACGTTGCTGCTTGCTGCGCGCAACGCCGGTGTGAAACGGTTTGTCTTTGCCTCCTCCTCGGCAATCTACGGCGCGAGTTCAGCGTCAGTCCAACGCGAGAGCGATGCGCCCGACCCGCTGAGCCCCTATGCACTGCAGAAGTACACAGGCGAGCAGTACGGACGGATGTTCTGGTCGCTGTATGGACTGGAGACTGTGGCGTTGCGTTACTTCAATATTTTCGGCCCGCGTCAGGCGGCTGACTCACCATATTCAGGCGTGATCGCGCGGTTCTGCGCCGCCTGCGTTGAAAACCAGCCGCCGACCATCCTCGGTGACGGAAAGCAGACCCGCGATTTCGCATACGTGACAAACGCCGTGCACGCGAATCTGCTGGCGGCTGAGGCTCCGAGAGACCGCGTAGCCGGCAGGGTATTCAACATCGGATGCGGGCGGGCACGGTCAGTACTCGAGCTTTGGAATGGGCTCGCGAGCATCACGGGCTCAACCATGACTCCGAGATTCGCCCCGGCGCGACAGGGCGACGTCCGCCACTCCGTGGCAGACATATCGGCCGCTCGATGCGACCTAGGGTTCGAAGTTCAGTTTGGCTGGGAGGAGGGACTGAGGCTGACTTTGGATTTCTACCGGTCAGGATTCGGACAGGCTTAAGCCCTTGCGGTTCATGGCCGGAAATCCCGCGGTTCTCTGGCGCTTGCGGCGGGCGCGTTTGGTTGCGGCTAGGCCGCGCTGCGAGAAATGAGTGCTCGACAACGTCACGGTCCGGGTTAAGCTGCATGGCATTGCGCGGCTGGTTGACGCCGGTGGACCTGTTTATCAGAGTCATTCTGTGCTTGGTGCTTCTGTTTGGCGGGAGCTGGTTGTTGTTCTATTCGGAGCGGATTCAGCTGCGCATCATCGCGCATCACGAAGACCTCAAGCGCACGGAGAAGGCCTCAAGAGCGTGGCTGAGGGTGACTTCGGCAAACTACGAGCTCCCTCTCCGCGCAATGGGCATGATCATGGTCGCCCTGTTCCTGCTGGTCGCCCTGGACACCGGAATGCGCCTCGAACGCTACCGCTGAGGAGCGTTTCAACATTGGCGGGCTGCGAGTCTTCTCGTCCTTCTCACACCGGCTGCTGCTGGGTGAGGCAGTGCAAAGTGCCAAAGCCCAGAACCAAGTCGACGGCGTGAATGCCAACGACAGGACGATCGGTCACCAGTTCCGCGATCGTACCCAATGCTACACGGTCCAATGGGTCGTTGAAAGTAGGGACAAGCACCGCGCTGTTAGCCATATAGAAGTTCGCGTAGCTCGCCGGAAGCCTATACTTGTCAAAGTATAACGCCGACGGCATCGGCAGGGGGACAACGTCCGGCTTGGACCCGTCTTCGAGGCGCAAGTCCTGGATACGGTCCCAATTCGCCGACAACGAGCGATAGTTGGGGTCCATTCGATTCGTCTCGCGGACGAGCACAACCGTTCGAGCATTCACGAATCGACAGATGTCGTCGATGTGGCCGTGTGTATCGTCGCCTGCTGGCCCAGCCACAAGCCAAAACACGTTCTTCACGCCAAGATAGCGCTTGAGCGTTTCGTCGATCTCGGAGCGGTCCATTCCCGGATTTCGCACCTGGACTTTTGTGTCGAGGTAACACTCCTCCGTGGTTAGCAATGTGCCTCTGCCATTGACGTCAATTCCTCCGCCTTCGAGCACAAAAGGGCGTCCGCGACACAAAGCGCGAAAGAGGCGTTTCTTCAGGAAGCGCGCCGCTGTCTCCGGGACGCGCCGGTCGCGTCGCCAGTCGTCGTATTTAGCCCATGCGTTGAAATGGAAATGTACGATCGCGGTCTCAGAGCGGCGGCCGACGCCGCGGCGTACGAACAGCGGGCCGCTGTCCCGTGTCCAGCTCCGATCAGTCGCGTGCTGGACGAAGTCGACTCGGCTTGTATCGACACCGGGGCGAGAGAGAAAGCCGCGGGCCTGGCGCTCCTCATCGCGGCTTCGAACCATCAGGCGCACTCGTTCGCCGAGGGTGATTTTGCGGACGATCTCCGTATAGGCCCATTTGACGGTCTGGAGCTTGTCAGGCCAATCGGTTGGATTGCGCGGCCAGGCCAACCATGTTGCCTCGTGGGGTTCCCACTCGGCAGGCATGGTATAGCCCAGGCTCGCCGGGCTCGCGGCGGTTTTGACTTTCATTGTCGTAGGATGAGGACCGAACATAGGAGATGCCCGTTGGTTGTCCACTATATTGACTCCGCGACGATTGGGGGTACCGTTGAGTTCAAACAATGCCAGTTTATCTCGACATAGCTGCCACGGTGGGCCACACGCCGTTGGTCAAACTAAACCGACTCACACGTGGCATCGATGCCACGATCGCTCTCAAGTGCGAGTTCCGTAATCCATTGGGAAGTGTGAAGGACCGAATCGGGGTGTCGATGATCGCCGCCGCGGAACGGGAAGGCATGATTGCGCCCCAGACAACGATTATTGAGCCGACCTCTGGCAACACTGGGATCGGTCTTGCGTTCGTGGCGGCGGCGCGAGGTTATAAGCTTGTTCTGACAATGCCCGAAAGCGCGAGCACCGAGCGGCGTGCCCTGCTCCAAATGCTCGGGGCGAGATTGGTCCTCACGCCCGCTTCGGACGGTATGCGCGGAGCGATTCGCCGAGCCGAGGAGTTATCCAAGGAAACACCGGATTCGTGGGTCCCACAGCAGTTCAGCAATCCGGCCAATCCTGACGCGCACCGGCGGACCACCGCCGAGGAAATCTGGAACGATACTGGTGGACAGGTCGACATCCTCGTCGCCACCGTCGGCACGGGTGGGACTTTCACGGGCGTGAGCGAGGTGATCAAGTCGCGCCGCAAGCAGTTCCAGGCGATCGCGGTCGAGCCCGCCGAATCGCCGGTGCTGACGCAGACACTGGAAGGGAAACCGATCAAGGCTGGGCGCCACTCGATACAGGGTGTTGGACCTGGTTTTGTGCCCAAGAACCTAAACCTGGAGATGGTTGACGAGGTCATCACGGTGACAAGTGAGGACGCAATCAGCACCGCGCGCCGGATTGCCGCGGAGGAGGGAATGCTGGTTGGCATTTCGACGGGTGCAAATGTATGGGCGGCGCTTCAAGTGGCGGGCCGGCCCGAGAATCAGGGCCGCTGTATTATCACTTTTGCCTGCAGCACGGGCGAACGTTATCTCAGCCCGGCACTCGCGCGCGGTCTGTCGGAGCCGCGCCAAGCGGAACAGTAATCGCGGCCGCGTGAACCGATCAAGTTCAGCCGGCTTCCCGGCGGAATGCGACGCGGCGGCCACTGATTCCTCGCAACTAAAGCATTGGCAAGAAACGCTGGCAGCGTATCTTGTCGCCCACATTGAAGTTATCATGAGCAGAAAAGAACGGCACCCACGTCACCGCGAAGTTTTGTCCGAAATACCAGATTGGCTCCGGAAGAAAAAATGCCCGCAACGAGCGGAGTACTTGTCGGGCAAACGCATCCTGCCGCGCAACATCACGGGAAAGGAAAAGCTCCCCGATCTCATGGAACAGGTCTTCCTCGCGTACAACTCGGCGCGGCTTAGGGAGGGCTGCAGGCTGTTCGCCGAGAAGATGCTCGAGCCCGACGTGACGATCGGAATGAGCCTGTCGGGAGCTCTCACGCCCGCGGGTCTGGGATGTTCGAGCATCGTCCCTCTGATAAAGGCCGGATTCGTCGACTGGATTGTGTCCACAGGCGCGAATCTTTACCACGACATGCATTTTGCTCTTGGCCAAAATGTGCATGTCGGCAGCTTCAAGATGGACGACACCGCGCTTCGCAAGAACGACATTGTCAGGATTTATGACGTGCTGATCGGTTACAGCGACTGTCTAATGGCGACTGACGAGATTCTCCGGCGTGTCCTGGTTCAGCCCGAATTCCAGCACGAGATGGGGACGGCCGAGCTCCATCACCTGCTCGGCCGTCACTGCGCGGAGTGGGAGCGTCAGAGCGGTCTCAAGGACGTGTCCGTTCTGGCCGCGGCGTACCGCGCCGGCGTGCCATGCTACACAAGTTCGCCGGGCGACTCGACTATCGGCATGAACGTGGCCGGTGTCGAGCTGCGTGGCAACAAGCTCCGCGTCAATCCCTCAATCGATGTCAACGAAACAACCGCCTACGTGCTCGCGGCAAAACGCGCTGGCGGCAAGAGCGCAGTGGTCCTCTGGGGCGGCGGCAGTCCAAAGAACTTCGTCCTACAGACTGAACCGCAGATTCAGGAAGTACTCCGCATTAAGGAATACGGCCAGGATTTGTTCCTGCAGGTCACTGATGCCCGCCCAGACACGGGCGGACTTTCCGGCGCAACGCCGAGCGAGGCCGTGAGCTGGGGCAAGCTCGACCCGATGAAATTGCCGGATGCGGTTGTATGTTACACGGACACCACGATAGCGATGCCGCTCCTGACCCACTACGCGCTGGCTCGCCATAAGAAACGCCCGTTGCGGCGGCTGTACGATCAGCGCGATGCCCTGGTTAAGGCGCTCGCCAAGGAGTACTTCGCCCACAACCTGGTCAAGATGGTGGATGGCAGCGAACCAGTGCTCGACTAGAATCCGATCGTGAGCACACCAGCCAGTCGAGGCTTCTTCAGGGAGAAGCACTGGCTCGACGAAATCGACCCGGAACTCTGAGGCGCATCCTATCGGGGTAGCATGGGTTTCACCCGCGTTTGACCGTCATTTCCCAGGGGGTAAACAGCTTCATGACGATCTAGCGCGGTGATCAGGTTTCTCATCATGCGCCTGAGCTCGGCGGGCTTGGACATGGCAAGCTCGTTCTGCTCGAAAGGGTCACG